>JBAYPC010000007.1:0-21600 GCA_041677905.1 Alkalispirochaeta sp.
AGCGGTGCCGACCTTGCCAACCTTGTCAATGAGGCCGCTCTGTATGCAGCCAGGAAAAACAAGGATGTCGTTGAAGACGAAGACTTTGAAGAGGCCCGGGACAAAATACTTATGGGTGTTGCAAGGAAGTCCCGGATTATCAGTGACGAAGAAAAACTGAAAACTGCTCGTCATGAAGCGGGGCATGCCCTCCTCCATTACTATTTGAAAAACGCCGATCCGCTCCACAAAGTGACCGTTATTCCCCGGGGTCGTGCTCTCGGTGTTGCTTTTTCGTTACCTGAACAGGACAGTTACAGCAAAGGGGTAGGGTATCTGGAGGACAGGATCAAAATCGCCTACGGTGGTTATATTGCTGAACGCCTTTTCTACAGCGAGACGACCACAGGTGTGCAGAACGACCTGAAACAGGTGACTGAACTGGCGCGTCGGATGGTAACGGAGTGGGGAATGAGCCGACTCGGACCGCAGTCGTTCGGGCAGGAAGACGAGCCGATATTCCTGGGAAAAGAAATTGCAACTCACAAGGACTATTCCGAATCTACGGCTCAGCAGATAGACCAGGAGGTCAAACGAATTCTGGATGAGTGTTTTCGGGAGGCTGAAACGATACTGACTGAGCACAAAGACCAGCTTGAAGGACTCGCTAAAGAACTGGTGGAAAAGGAAACCCTCAGCGACCTCGAAATACGGATGCTGTTCGGGTTTCCCCTGCGTACCCGCCCTGATGACGTTCCTCGTTCTGATCAAAAAGACGGCAGTAAGGAAGACGGTCCAAAGGAAGACGGTGATTCAGAATAGAGCTCGGATAAACCAGTTCTTTTCTCCTTTCTTTTTTCTTTCGAGAAGCGTGGTGCTGACAGTTCTGGCAGTCGGCATACCGTCCATATTGCTTGCTCAGAACGAGGCGGTGTACCACAACATCGCAGATTCTCTGGTTCATCGTGTTTTAACCGAAGACCTTGACCACACCGAAGCGGAGGATCTGATCGGTCGGGCCCGCCGTATTGATCCCGAAAACGGCGACGCCATTTTTATTGCGGCCGGGTTTATTGCAGATTCACAGGGCGACCAGCAAGACCGAGAAACACTGTTGCGCCGCGCCCTTTCGGTAAATCTGCGTCGTGTCTCACCGTCTGATGTTGTTGGCGAGCTTGCAGACGTGTTGTTGAGCCAGCATCGGTATAGGGAAGTGGTAGATTTGTTTTACCGTGAAGCGCATGCTGGACGAGTGCCCCTCCCAATGGTGTACGGGGTATTACCCGTCGCCGGGGGCGATACTGCGGGGCCACAGGACGTGTGGAACGACAACCGGATAGGATCCCTGGCACAAAAATTTCTTGCCGCCCAGCTCCGGGTGGGTCCCTACTGGTACTCCACGTCGTATCTACAACGGCTGAGAAGCCGTTATCCCCTGGACACGACATTGGCAATCATGGATTTCACACGGGAAGAACGCGTTTCTCTGGCGTATCTTGAGTGGATCGACAGCAGTGTCGCATCAGGTAAAGGCGCTCCCCTGGATCTCTTGCTATACGGAGTACGAACAGCGTCGGATGGTACCCTTCGACGGGAACTTGCGGCCCGTTATTTGAGCCAGGGTGGGGAGGATCCCCTCGTATTTCTTGCGGCGGATATGGAAGGAGTTTTCCACGATAAATGGCCGAGTCTTCATTGGCAGGAAGACAAGGTCTTCTGGGAATACGCATATGACTGGTACGGGGCGAGTGATGGTGACACCGGGGATTTGGTTCCGGCTTTTCCACCGATGCCGAAGGACATTACCCTCGTCGTAGACGAAGATCGGGACACCTTCTGGGAAGAACGGTACCACTTTACCGACGGGCGCCTGGTTGTCTGGGAAGACGATCGGGACCAGAACGGACTGGTCAATCGCCGTATCGAAATCGACCACGATTCACGGAGAGTGGAGTTGTTCTTTGAAGCCGGCGAAGAACTCTATCATATTCACTATGCACCGTATCCACGGGTCACGACAGTCGTTCAGGTTGAATATAACGAGGCAGACGGCGCTCGGGCGGTCCGCTGGATTCCCGCCAACCCACCGACATATCCAACGGGTATCGGCGATGTACTCGAAGCCACGTGGAACGGGCGGCGCCGGCGGGTGACCGTTGTGGACGATTTGCACAGCAGGTTCAGCCGACAACTCCGTTCCGACGATGCACACATCTTGAGTGCTGAGGAGACACAGCGTTTTCTACAAGGCCTGCGTGAGCGGAGCATGGTCCACTAGTCATGAAACGAACTGTTATAGCACGCGCTGTTGCTGTTGTCGCTGTGACGACGGTATTCCTGTCGTGTACAACCCAGCCAGACCCCTTGCAGCCGCCCTTTACCCGGGCATCGCTCTTTCAGGATGCGGTAGAAGAGGACATGCGTTCCGGGGCGTGGTCACGGTTTATAAACAGACTGAACCTGGGGTTTGAACGGGGGTTTTTTTCAGACAAAGAAGGCAAAGAGTATCTGAACCGGTACAGTGATCACGCTCTTCAGAGCTATCGTGAGGCGTATAAATCCGGTGATTATCGAACCGCTCTGGTGGCGCAGTCGAACATCAGCCTGTTAGTCGACTACAGCAACTGGACAGATCTGGATATTTCGGAAATGCAGGTGCTTTCCAGAGATGCTCTTCTTCTGGAATGGGCTGAGTCGCTGCGAAAAGAAGGGGAGCCCGTACTGGCGTTGTACCGTCTCTTGCGGCGCAGTCAGTTCGCCGATTTGACCCCTGAAATTCTGAATGAGTACGTGCAGATTGCCCGGAAATACAACCATGACGAGGCTCTCGAACGATTTACCCAGATAGCCGGAGAATTGGGTGTAACCGTTCCACAACCGGAGACAGTTCTGGCATCACCAGGTGACCAACCATCGGTCATGTTGCCGGGAACCGTGACCGTTTGGGTAAATAAGGGAGTTCGAATTGATCGGGGTGTCGGGGTACCGGATCGCGTGATCGGAAGCGGCTTTTTTGTCGATCCCCGGGGATACTTGCTGACGAACTACCACGTCATTGCCAGTGAGGTTGACCCTACGTACGAGGGGTATTCGCGACTGTTCATCAAGCTGCCGGGACGGCAGGACGAAAGGGTTCCCGCCAGGGTGATCGGGTATGATCGCATATTCGATCTTGCACTGTTAAAAGTTGAGGTCGATCCGGCCTATGTGTTCTCCCTCAGTGATACCCGTGAACTATCACCGGGTGAGCGTGTTTTTGCCCTTGGTTCGCCGGGCGGTCTCGACAGCACCATTACTTCGGGAATCGTCTCGGCTGCGGGACGACGGTTTTTGCAGATAGGTGACGCGATTCAAGTGGATGTACCGATCAATCCCGGTAACAGTGGTGGTCCGCTGGTGCTGCCGGAAGGGCAGGTGGCCGGGATCGTCTTTGCCGGACTCGAACAGTTTGAAGGGGTCAACTTTGCCATTCCGTCCTACTGGATCCGGCATTTCTTCCCGAAACTCTTTGAAGACGGCGAGGTTTCCCATCCGTGGCTTGGAATCAGTGTCCGGGAAAGCCCGGCCGGACTTAGAGTCACTTATGTGGCGCCCGAGTCACCGGCGAGTGACGCCGGGGTCAAAGCGGGTGATACCTTGACCGGTATAAACGGTGTGTCTGTCCGTACGATCTCCCGTGCACAGGACCTGATTCTCAGCGCCGATGTGGACTATGTCCTGGATACCGTCTGGCACATCGGACCGGAACCGAAAAACAAAGACGAAGGCGAAGATAGAGGCAAAGATAAAGAAGCACCGGTTGCCGCAGAACAGCCGGAGAAGCGACGCCGTTTTATTGCTCTGGGAACACGGCCGTTCAGCCCGGTTGAAGAGGCCCTCGAAAGGCAGCCGATCGAGGCGTTGTTTCCCGTTCTGTTTGGCATACGTGTTGAAGACGTGGAAGGGGTGCCCTGGGGACCGGACTACGTGATCACGGAAGTGTATCCCGGTTCAATCGCCGATGAATCGAGTCTTTCCGTTGACGATCCGTTCGCTTTGCGAAACTGGCGAATTGATCGGGATCTGCGGGCTGCTTTTATTACCATAGTCATTAAAAAGAAAAAAGCCGGGTTTATTGAGTCAGGTTTACAACTCGGAGCTTTTCTCGAAACGGATTCTTTCCTGTGAGACCACCGGGCAGAGAAGCCGCGGGACCTCGACAAGGAACGGGCCACGTAGTACAACTGTAACCTCATGATTCATGCTGTCGAACAATCACACGTACGTAATTTTTGTATTATTGCACATATCGACCACGGCAAGTCGACGCTTGCAGACCGGTTTATACAACGTTCTAAAATAGTGGCGGATCGAGATTTCCGGGACCAGCTGCTGGACTCTATGGACATAGAACGGGAGCGTGGTATTACCATCAAAAGTCAGGCGGTCACGATGCCGATGGAAATCGGGAACCAAATATACCGTATGAACCTGGTGGATACGCCCGGCCATGTGGACTTTTCATACGAAGTTTCCCGGGCAATTTCTTCCTGTGAAGGCGCCGTATTACTCGTTGACGCAGCCCAGGGGGTGGAAGCCCAGACGTTGAGCAACCTGTACCTGGCCCTGGAACACGATCTGGAGATCATCCCGGTTATCAATAAAATCGATCTTCCCGCCGCCGATGTCGATAACTGCCTTCACCAGATAGAGCGCGATCTGGGACTTGATCCGAACGACGTTCTTCTGGTCAGTGGAAAGACCGGTCAGGGCATAGAAGAACTGCTTCAGGCGTTGGTAGACCGGATTCCGCCGCCCCAGGGAGGGGATGAGGACCCGCTGCAAGCCCTTGTCTTTGACAGTCATTACGATCCGTACCGGGGAGTTATCGTCCACATCCGCGTTTTTGCCGGACAACTCCAACCCGGGGACACCATTGAAATGTGGTTCAACGGAGCCACTTACGACGTGGAAGAGACGGGTCTTTTCAAGATAAAGCTGGAATCCACGGATGAGCTGAGTGCCGGAGATGTGGGGTATATCATCGCCGGCATCAAGACGATCCGGGACGTCCGGGTGGGTGATACGATCACGAAACCCGATAATCGGTGTACTTCGCCATTGCCAGGTTTCCGAGAAGTAAAGCCGGTAGTTTTTTCGTCCATCTATCCTATCGATACAAACGACTACTCCGACTTGATTCGGGCTATGGATAAACTGAAACTGAACGACGCGTCCCTCGTTTTCGAAAAAGACAACTCCGCCGCACTTGGCTTTGGTTTTCGGTGCGGATTTCTCGGCATGCTTCATCTTGAGGTGGTGCAGGAGCGTATCGAACGGGAGTTTGACCTGAACATCGTCCTTACCGCCCCATCTGTGCAGTACCACGTAACCTTGAATTCGGGTGAAGAGATCATGGTAAACAGCCCATTGGAGTACCCGGACCCCGGCGAAATTGCCGAAAGCCGGGAGCCCTACATCCGGGCGTCCATTATCACTCCGGACAGTTACCTGGGCCCCATGTTGACGTTGTGCAACGACAAGCGGGGTATCCAAAAAGACATGATCTACCTGGATACGAGCCGAGTTGAAGTTGTCTTTGAGATGCCCCTGGCTGAAGTCCTGTTCGATTTTTACGACAGCCTGAAATCCCTTTCCCGGGGCTACGCTTCATTTGATTACGAAATTCTCGACCATCGGCCGGTCGACCTTGTCAAACTGGATATTCTGGTAAATGGAAAACCGGTAGACGCGCTGTCCATGTTGGTTTTTCGGGGACACGCCGAACGACGAGCCCGATCGGCGGTCAAACAGTTGAGGAATGAGATTCCCCGGCAACAGTTCAAGATTCCGCTGCAGGGCGCCGTGGGTGGCAATATTATCGCGCGGGAGACCATTGCGGCTCTTCGTAAGGACGTGACGGCTAAGTGCTACGGTGGTGATATTTCCCGAAAGCGGAAACTTTTGGAGAAACAGAAAGAGGGCAAAAAACGGATGAAAATGGTGGGTAATGTCGAACTGCCCCAGTCGGCATTTCTCGCGGTTCTTAAGGGAAATCCGGAAGACTGACGTCTACACTTTTCAGACCTCGGTAAATACGGCGACGATGATCCCGGACGGCTCGGAGTAGACCGGCCCGATGCATTTCGGCCCAGTCACCACGAAGGTTCACCAAAGGCCATTGTGGCAGATCAAACCAGGCAAAATCCAGACCGGCGTCCAGCCGAACCGGTCGACCAGCATCAGCGAGGATTTCTTCCTGGACTCTCAGCCGCTGCAGGTAGTCCTTCAATGCGTCCCGTCTTTCCTCTGTAGGGTCGGTGCCGTCGGCATTGAGAGGGGGCAAGGGTGTTTCGCCCGCCTTTTCAATCAATTTTTCAGCTTCCGCCAAACTCACAACTTCTCCGCCGATATCAAGACCTTCTCCCGGCAGCTGATAGAGATGGAAACGACCGTTTTCTTTGTACAGCCCTTTCAAAAGGTGCCGAAGCTGTTCAGCCTGATCGGCCAGAACGCCATCGGCCGTCCCGGGTGTTCCGTTCTTTAGGGTACATTCGACCCATGGACGATTCGACCATGCAGCGGGTCCATCGTTTCCGGTTGTACGAACAGCAGAGGAAAGGATGTGTCGATGGTGCATTGCCAGCGAAGAGTGGGTACGCGGCAGGCGGTACCAGAAATCCAGGCCTACAGCGATGATCTCTTCTACTCCGAAGAGACGGTAGAGAATTTCCACAGCCGTAGGCGCCACGGACCCTCGTGGTATAAACCGGGGTATTCCGGCGGTCACCGGAGAGTTTAACAGATGTAACCGGGAGAAATGCGTTGAGAACAGGACCCGACGCTCCGGGGAAAAACGGCGGACGACGCTGTGATGACAGGACAGGTCGGAGAGAAGAAGTGCAGAGTCCCATTTCCACGGCATCAGGTCGGCTGCATTGGCCAGCTGCCCATCCATCGAAATAACGATATCGACCGGTAAATCGGCGGCCGCGAGAGAAGGGAGGGCCGTATCGATCGCAACAAGCGGTACGGCCAGCGAGTGAGCGCGTCTGAGTAGCGGCAGCGCATAGTCCAGACTCGGGCCGGCTCCGACGAGAATGACCGTCGGGGTGATTGTACCGTGAAGGCTCCGGTAGTTGACGGTTCGAAGAGGGGCGTTTTTCCAGATATTGGATATCCACCGGCGCCCCAGGCGAATTTCGGTGCCACGGTTCTTCCAGTAGCGCTGAACCAAATCGTTGGCCGTCCTTTCGCAGCGGCGATAAGCATCCCGATGACGATGGCTTCCACCACTGAGAGACGCGGCTTGAACGCGGCGTATGCCTCGTTTACGAACGGTCTGTTCCACAGCGTCAGAAAAAAATGAGAGATCAGTTATCCAATCAGCTGAAATTTTTGATCCGATTGCCA
Source organism: Alkalispirochaeta sp. (assembly GCA_041677905.1). Lineage (GTDB taxonomy): Bacteria > Spirochaetota > Spirochaetia > DSM-27196 > Alkalispirochaetaceae > Alkalispirochaeta. The sequence goes on from JBAYPC010000007.1 coordinate 7,372, forward strand.
GCGGATGCCGCCTCAAGTCGGCAAGTGCCGGCTCGAATTCCAGAAGAAGAGCTGCGCTGCTGCGGGGGATATCCTTCAGGAAATCGGATAGACCCTGCCCCAGCAAGGGGGACAGGATCAAATAGAGGGTCTGTTCGTCCGGAATTCCGGGTAGACGCCGACGTTGGCCTTCAACCGGTTTTGCACTAAGGAGGCGGCGCCCCTGCCATTCAACCTGGACCCCGTCATTTCCCGGTATGAGCCGGGGTACCGGGCGTCCGGAATCACCCATCCCAGCCGTCAGTTACCCATGACGTAGCGGGTAAAGGCCTGGTTGAAGTTGTCTTTTAACAGATCCTCTTTAATAAAGGCCGTTTCAATACCCTGAGAGTAAAACTGTCTTGCAATTGCCTCGTAGTAATCGGCGATAAACTCCCGGCTCTCTTCAGGAGCGGGACTTTCACCTCGGAGTTTCAGAACAACCGCCGACTGACGTAATAGGATAGGGTCGCTTATCTCATCAGCAACAAGGGTGAATGCCGCCTGAAAAAACGAATCCCGATACGCCGCATCTGAGAGGTCCGGGATATCGCTGCTCTGAATCTGGCCGAAAAACTGTAAGTTTCCGTAGTTAATGGGGAAAAATCCGGTGGACAGGACTTTTCGCCGGACCTGGGCGGCACGAGCTTCCAATCCATCGGTACGTGCGACGGCGGCGAACTGTTCCGCTTCGGCCCGGACAAAGTCCTGAATACGCCCTTGCTCGTAGATCTGCATATAAGAACGCGCTTCCGTAAGAATACCGCTGTTCTTGGTGCTTTGAGAGTTGTCGGCAGCCGGAACGACAGGATTGGACATGGCCTGATAAAAAGACCATCCCGAAGTCGTTTCTACAGGTTCACTGATATCACCTTCCTTCAACGCAAGAAGGACATCCAGATCAGAAGGGTTTGTTAGTTCTTGCTGCAGTTCATATCCGAAAACCTCTCCCATCTCTCCGTCCTGATCGGCGTAAAGATCGCGGGAATAGGTTCTTGCCAGGTTGCTAAACGGGTTGCCCGGTGTCATGGCGTCACCCCGTATTCGATCAGCCTCCTCCCGTTCTGCCAGCGTAACGACGGCAAGGTCCAATCGGGTAAAGAGATCGCGGTTTTCGTTGACAAATAACTCAATCTGGGCCTCAGGAAACTCGGAAAAAGGGAACCGAACGACATCGAATGAGCGTTGCGGCCCCGTCATTGCGGCTACAAAATCCCGTTCGGCGCTGCTGAATTGGGTGCCCGTGAGTGAGTCTTGTACAACCTGGTCGAATTTGGCATTTTCCCGATGGAAATTACGCATCGAAAAACGTTCCTGATTACCGGTGTTGCGATATGCGTCCGCATCGAACCTGCCGTTTACCAGAAACCTCGGATCCTGGGCTATCATCTTGTCCACTTTGGATTCGGAAACTACCATTCCTGCGTCGCTCGCCGTGTGCAGTACTGCTTTGTGCAGGACCGCCCGGTTAAAAGCCTCTCGCCAGGCCAGGCGGATTTGCAGCTCCAGATTCGCCCCGTTACCGGCGTCCCTGAGGGATTGGGCAACTACCTCATATTGCCGTGCAAAGAAGTTTCCCGGCTTATAAACGATGTCCTCGCCGTCATAACTGCCGAAGACCAGGCTGCGGCCGCCGACAGTTGATGTGATCACAGGTGCGCCGACAAAGGTCACCACAACTATGACGAGAATGACAATACTGCCTATGTACAGCCAGGTACTGCGAGTGATCGGTATTCGTGGTTTTTTTTTGTCTGTATCAGTGGGTTCGGCCATGTCGGGTACTTTTCCTCTCTATAATGACTAATTGAGAGCGAAACGGTAGCACGTGTAGGGGGGGCTCTGTCAATGAAGACGTATCAAGACGGCTTGACCGGGGTGGCCACCTCTGGTATTGTCATCTTCGATTACGGGCTGTAGCGCAGGGGTAGCGCGCGCCGTTCGGGACGGTGAGGTCGGAGGTTCAAATCCTCTCAGCCCGACTATCTCTTTCACGTCTCTTTCACGTTTCTCCAGTACGCGATTTGGCGCTGGTGCTTGTCGGGGTGCAGGGGATGTCCTTCTGACTTATGCGTTATTTCTACGTTCATGTGTAAAGCGTGTGTTGCAATCGCGGGGCTCAATGTATAGTGCAACTCTGCCGACGTTGTAAACGGAAGCATGTTATGAAAAAGACAGGAATAGTACTCGCCCTTATCGCGTGCATCGTTGTCGTAATCCCCGCTCAACTCCTTCAACATGAAGTTCGGGAGGGCGAAACCCTTTATGGTATTGCCCGTCGTTATGATTTGACCGTTGATCAACTCACCACAGGAAACAGGTTGGAAAGTCCGGATCTTCTACTACCGGGAACGCTTCTTACAATTCCTAACCGTTATCGCGTGGAGCGGGGCGATACTCTTTATTCGATTGCCCGTACATTTGAGACAACGGTGGAGTCGCTGAACGAGACCAACGGCCTGACCTCATCGGCGATACTAATCGGGCAGATCATAACTCTACCGGAAATAGTTGTGCCCAAGGATGACCCTGTACGTGTGGCTCGCCAAGAAAAAGTCGACGAAAAACCGCCGAAGAGCACCGACTCTCGAGACGGACGTATTGTCGTAGCAGCGGAGGTTTCGCAACCGCTTGATTTTGCAAGTGGGGGGATTTGGCCCGTTGCCGGCAGTCGCAGTTTGCTTGAGGGGAAGTTGCCCGGTGTTCTCATCCGGACGGAGCGTGGTGCACCGGTATATGCAATTGCCTCCGGCCGGGTTGTGTACGCCGGCCCGCATACGACCTTTGGAAACGTCGTGTTCGTTCAGTCCCCACAGGACTACATATACGTCTATGGCGGGCAGGAGTCGGTCCAGGTGGCAGTTGGCGACTTGATAAATGCCGGGTCGGCCATCGGTACGGTCGGAATTTCGCCATCCGAGGGTCGCGGGGCACTGTACTTCACCGTCTGGCAGAACAACCGCTTTGTTGACCCGGAAACGGCGCCTCGGGGATAGCACACCCTCAAATCTGGATACCGACAGCCGTAATCTTGCTTTTCCAACTTGTTTGTATACCGACTTGGGATAGTCAATAATTCTTTCACTTTTTCCATTGTTTGAACGTTGTTAAGAACGATTTCCGTGGTAGAATAGTTATGTATAGAAAAACCTGTGAAGAAAGCAGCGGGGGCGACTGATGTGTGCAAAAACTACCGCCGATGGGAAACGCCGTATGGATCGACGTAATCACTACGTTACATCACCGGATGGAGACTATCCCTTTGAAGGAGATACAGATCCACTGGCTTTTTATTTGAAACAGATATCCGGGTATCCTCTTCTTGACGTCAGACAGGAACAGGAAATCGGAAAAAAAATTCAGGACCTTCGTCGGCAGATCGATCAGATCGATCAGATCGATCAGACAGAGCAGCTGGAAGTGGGTAACCCTGAGCCGGTAGACTTGCGTGAAATTCAGGAAGAACTTCGGTTTTTCAAGACTCTCATGATCAATTCAAATCTACGCCTCGTTGTGTCTATTGCAAAAAAATACCAGCATCGGGGACTGTCGCTGCTTGACCTTATCGATGAAGGAAATATCGGGTTGATCGAGGCGGTCGAGCGATTTGACTACACCAGAGGATGTCGGTTTTCCACATACGGCACGTGGTGGATCCGGCAGGCAATTATCAAGAGTCTTGCCGATAAGGGCCGGGTGATTCGTATTCCAGTTCACATGTTGAACACAATCAAGAAGTGTTTCTATGTGGCCAAGCATCTAACCCATGAGCTGGGTCGTGATCCCGATAGTGTTGAGATGTCCAACTACATGAACGTGACTCCCGGCCGTGTGCAGGAGATCATGAAACTGTCCCAGGATACGACGTCTCTGGACGTTACAATCGATGATGACAATTTTACCAGGCTTGCCGACCTGATAGAGGATGAAACGCAGGTTCAACCGTTCGATCTGGTTTTTAACCTCACGTTACAGGACACGATTGAGGAGGTGCTGGAACAGTTGAATGAACGGGAAATGCGGATCATAAAACTGCGTTTCGGCCTGGGCGGAGAAGGGCCATACACGCTTGAAGAAACGGGAAAGTTTCTCGGGATCACCCGTGAGCGAGTGAGGCAGATTCAAGAAAAAGCCCTGGAAAAACTCCGGGACAACATGTTGATTCAGGATCTTCAAAATCAATACTGAAGAAGAGTCCCCCGTACGGACCGGTGGCGGTGATGATGGAAAAAGCAGCCTCATGGACGGATCGCGCCGACCGAAAGACGACGTTGCGTTTCACGCTCTTGGAGCGGTTGATGAAGCACAAGTTACGATAGGAGTCTGTCGTAGTCTGATCAGGGAAAACCTGCACAGCGACGGAGCATACCGTGGCGGAGCGGCCCGCCGCAGGAACGGTTCAAAGATAAAACGCCTTGAGGATGATCTGTCACGGATACAGTTCGACCTGATTATCGCAGGAGGAGCGTTGTCGACAACTTTCACTGATCAGCTTGAAGAGACTATGCCCCGTATTGACGATATCAGTATAGGAAAACTGACAAAGACCTTTGAGTGGTGGCGCGGGCAGGTTGATATAGAACCTAAATTTGTCATCGCCGGCGACAGTCGTCTCGGTGCAGAGTTTGACCGCGCCCGGACAGTGGTAAGACGGGCTGAGCGACATGTAGTCCGGCTGGTACGCGAGCGGGGAAACCGGGACCAAATTCCGGTCTCCCGGTATCTGAATCAGCTGAGTGATTTGTGTTTTGTCCTTGCCCGGTGGTGCGACAGTGTGCTTTGACCGGAGAGACGAACGCCGTGAGAGAAACGTATGTTCCACTGAACCATTTTGTCGCCGGAAAACACCATTTCAGCGTTCACGTTATGACCGTCAAGGATGTACGGCAGCCAGTGAGCGTCATCTTCCCACATTTGTTCAAAAGGGATTTCGTTTTCATTGACCCAGAACGGTACGGCCTCATCCGTTTCGATCATGGTCCCACTCCAGTCGGTACCTGAAAAAATCGATACCTCCAGATTGTATCCATCGGTGAAGGCAAACCGGAGCACACCGTGTCCAATGAGTTTATCCGGGACCAACCCAACTTCTTCGGTGGTCTCCCTGATTGCAGCTTCAAGGGTAGTCTCGTTTTTTTCCAGTTTTCCACCCGGTGCGTTTATTTTTCCCGCCCCAAGACCCCGTTTTTTCTCGATAAGGAGAATCTGTTTCCTGCTGCGTTCCCGCAAAAAACAGAGAACCGCCCGGTCGTGGGGATGATAATCAGACCAATCAAATGACATAGTCACAAAGGTACCATATGATTCGGCCGGAGGGTATACGATGACAGGTGATCAGGATCGGCAAGTTCACGAACTGATAGCACAAGTGTACGGTCGAATAAGTACCCTTCGGGAGGAAGGCAAAGAGGCGACGGCGATCGTCCTTCCACCCCACCAGTACCGTCTACTTCAAGAGTACCGACGCAGAATTGGCGACGTTCCCGGGGGTCTTCCCGATTACCTGGGGAAGTACGATCTCTTCGGAGTTCCGTTATACACTGATCAGAGAGAAAATGTCGTGATCCGGGCACGAAAAATAGAATCGACGGAATGAAAGACGTACTTACTTTTGTTCTGCGTGGTCTCCACGGGTGAGAATCACGGCGGTGCAAACTTCTTGACACCGCTGCGCCATGTCCGTTAGATTATCTTCTCACAGGCGAGCGTCGTATAATGGCTTATTACCCCAGCCTTCCAAGCTGGAGATGTGGGTTCGATTCCCATCGCTCGCTTATTCTTTTTAGTCCCTTCTGATATACTGCCGCCATGGCGATAACCTACGACGACAAGAAAATCATCTACACCATGAACGGTGTAACAAAAGTCCACGGGACAAAAGAAGTACTGAAAGATATCAGCCTGTCTTATTTTTACGGTGCAAAAATTGGCGTACTCGGCCTCAACGGTTCTGGTAAGTCGACCCTCCTTCGAATCCTTGCCGGGGTGGACGACGAGTACACCGGTGAAATTTCCATTTCTCCAGGGTATACCATCGGGTATCTGGAGCAGGAACCACACGTGGAATCGGGAAAGACCGTAAAAGAGATCGTCTCTGAAGGCGCTGCTGAAATCACCGGTTTGCTGGCCGAGTTCGATGCGGTAAACGAGGCTTACGGTGCTCCCGATGCCGACTATGAAAAGCTCGGTGAGAGACAGGCGGCAATTCAGGAACAGCTCGATACCCTGGGAGGGTGGGATCTGGACGCCCGGTTGGAAATGGCAATGGATGCGCTTCGCTGTCCTCCAGGTGATACAAAAACCGACGTTCTGTCCGGCGGCGAGCGGCGTCGGGTTGCCCTGGTCCGATTGCTGCTGCAAAAACCGGACATACTGTTGTTGGATGAGCCGACAAACCACCTCGATGCAGAGACGGTAGCATGGCTGGAAAAACATTTACGAGAATATCCCGGCACGATCATCGCCGTAACCCATGACCGGTATTTCCTGGATAACGTAGCCGGCTGGATACTGGAATTGGACCGAGGTGAAGGGATTCCCTGGAAAGGAAATTATTCGAGCTGGCTTGAGCAGAAGCAGGCGCGTCTGGCTCGCGAAGAAAAGACCGAAAGCCAACGACAAAAAACACTACAACGTGAACTGGACTGGATCGGCATGTCTCCCAAGGGGCAGCACGCAAAGAGTAAAGAGCGGATCAAACGGTACGAAGAACTCCTGGAAAAGGGCAACAGAGAAAAAATTTCGTCTGCTCGGCTGTCAATTCCCCCGGGTCCCAGGCTTGGAAACCTGGTCGTTCAGGGAAATGAGCTGTCAAAGGCATACGGTGATACCCTTTTATTCAAGGATTTCAGTTTCGAGATTCCCCCCGGTGGAGTGGTCGGAATTGTAGGTCCCAACGGCGCCGGCAAAACCACACTGTTCAAACTCATTGCAGGCGTAGAAGAACCAACCAGCGGCAATTTGCGGGTGGGTGAGACTGTGAAGTTGGCATGGGCTGATCAGATGCGGGAAAACCTGGACAGCGAGAAGACCGTATGGGAACAGTTGTCCGACGGTCAGGACCAGATACGCCTGGGTGAAGGGACGGGAGCCGCCAATCAGGTCAACTCCCGGGCGTATTGTTCGTGGTTTAATTTCAACGGAAGTGATCAGCAGAAAAAGGTCGGAATTCTCTCCGGGGGCGAGCGAAACAGGTTAAATCTGGCAATGATGATCAAGGAAGGTGGCAACGTCCTGCTTCTCGATGAGCCTACCAACGATCTTGACGTAAATACCCTTCGGGCGCTTGAAGAGGCAATCGATGAATTTGCCGGTTCGGCCCTGGTTATCAGCCATGACCGGTGGTTTCTTGACCGGATATGTACTCATCTTATTGCCTTTGAGGAAGACGGTGTCTTCTGGTACGACGGCAACTGGAGCGAATACGCCGAATTTCGGCGCAAGAAATACGGTGACCGGGCCGACCGGCCGCACAGGTACGTACATCGCAGCCTGACACGGTAAGGTCGTTCCTGAGATTCACCGCCTCTGAAGCAAATCCAGAAGAACAACCGCTGCGGGTATGACCGCTCCCTGCCTGACGGCGTTGTCGGTTTTCACGGAAGTGTTTTTTCGTTTCATCTGACGTTGCAGGTTCTTATACGGTTTTTGTGCCGCCAGGTTTCTTAAGTACATGATCACCTGCGCAGTTTCATCGGGGTATTCCGACTTGATTGTCGAAACAGCCACTTTGATACCCCTAGCCGAATCTGAATTCGAATCAGTTTCCACATCGTTCCGGCCGGTAAGGCTCCCTAACCGTCCAGCACGTTCCAGTTCCTGACCTTCCAGTTCCTCCAAAAGGTGCTCCATTTTTCGGACGAATGCGGATTCGGTAAAGACCACTCCGTCGACCTTTGCACGTAACATTATCCGTCGCTCAGTGGCCGTTCGGGATTGCTCAAAACGCCGGCCGATGATCAGAAAGATGAATACACCTACGGCACTGGACCCGAGAAATTCGTCCACCAAAGGAATCGGGTCACGAATAACCAGAGATAAAAAGAAAAATGTTATGAGAAATGCCCCGGCCGCCAGGAGAAAGCGGGGTATGAAGCGTCGTTCGTTGATCCAGTTCCTGATGTCCGTGTCTATCTGTCGGTACAGATCATTTCTGAGAAGGGTCAGCGATTCAACACGCGGTTCTGCCCCGTAATACCCCTTAAGTTCCGTGGAAGAATCGACATCCAGGGTATTACCAGGTTTCATGAAAGGGTGAAGAAAGAAAGGGGTGCCGTCATGCCGTTTGAAGTGGTATAAGGTCATGATCAGGTGTCGATTCTCCGGGCCCTTTCGGGGGTAAATGCCGGTGCGCAGACCGACCAGTACACCGCTTCTGTATCAAAGGGGTTTGCGTACTGTACGGTGGAGCCACGGGTAACCAGAAGACTTTCACCTGCCTGAAGGGTCAGGACCGTTCCGTCCACGGTTACCTGTTTTTTACCACTGATCATCAATGTGTACTCATCAAAGTCGGGCTGCTGTGGAGGTTCGGACCAGCCCGGAGGAGCGACCATGTAGGCGGCACTGACATTGTCATGCCCGGTCGTTGCTGCACCAAAATGTTCCTCTATTGTTTTCCCGTCCGTCGTTGGCACGCGAAACGGTTTCTGCTGATGGATAAAACTCATGTCTGTATTCTACGCTTCAAAGCAACTTGTGTCAGTAGACAATAGGTCGTAATCTTGGGGTATGCGACACCCACACAAAAGTCCCGGTACAACCCGAGTTGTTTCTACCGCCCGATCCTTTCGCCTTGATGGTGCTTCTTCCAACAAGGCCGTTATGCTTCTGCACGGTTTTACCGGACAAACCGACGAGCTTCGCGGCCCGGCGGAATTGTTGCAGCAGAATGGTTTGACGGTTTTTGTTCCCCGCTTGCCCGGTCACGGTACCAACAGTCGCGATTTTCGCACTACCGGTTGGCGGGATTGGCTTGGTTCGGCGACAGATGCGTATTTGGAACTGGCCGCCGAGTTCGAAGATGTCATGGTTGGAGGCCTCTCAATGGGAGGACTAATTTCGACCATCATCGCGGCCAGGTTCCCGGTGTCTCGTGTTGCCCTTCTTGCACCGGCGTTTTTCACGACAAATCCGTTGGTACCGTTTACTCCTCTCTTACGTTTCTTCGTGCCTCCGATTCCCAAGACAAAACCGGAAGAGAAGGAAGATCCGGTTCAACAGTTTTTGGCAGATGAGTACTGGAACTGGCAATGGCCTACCCAGACTGCATCGCTCTACCGTCTGATGCGTATGGCCCGCAGGTCGTTGCGGCACCTTTCTGTACCCATTCTGACCGTTGTTTCAAAAAAAGATGAGACGGTGCCGTTGAAAGTGGCCAGGTATATCGAGAAATGGTCGCCATCAGTGGAGAAGAAGACGGTCGTCCTGGAAGAATCAGGTCATGTAGTCACCACTGGTGTCGAAAAAGAACGTGTAGCAGCACTTGTTGCGGATTGGTTCGTTTCAGACGGATCAGGATCATCAACAGGATTGGGAAACACGCCGATAAAGTAGACATGAAACGTATTGTCCTTCTGACGGCCCTGTGGGCTCTGGCATTTTCTCCCGTATCTGCCCTTACGCCGATGCGTACTGTTGTGAACACGCAGCAGGTTCCTCTGGTATATATCTTTATACCGCAAGAAGAACTGCCGGTTAACCTGGCGAACAACGACTCGCCGCCGGGTATCGATGAGACTCATCTTCTTCTGAATGAACATAAAAACGAACTGGAAGTTCTGCCGCCCGGCGGGATGTGGAAAATTCCGGACGGAAGAGGGCTGTTGACCGGTTTTTATCTTCCAACCGGTGAAACCGGTGAAACCGAAGTTCCAACGGAGATCTCCTACGTATCTATCGTCCTTAATCCCGGTCGGAATCCAGTATACGCCGGCCCCGCAACCACCTCAGTTATGGGAAGCGGGGAACGGTATCAGTTGCCTGAATACGGTGAACCGGTACTCCTGGACGGACTTGACGGTGACTGGCAGAAACTTCGGGACCGTTCTGTAGATGTGCTTCTTAGTACGACCACCCGGCCGAAGCGAGTTGAACAGAGCCTTTCGGGTACCCTGATTCCCGTAGAACTGGCCCGCCACTGGCAACACGACGGCACAGGTGTACGACGTATTCGGTATATTCCGGGCAGACAGAGCCATTTTCTGTCCATAACTTCCACCGAGGAAATCGCCCGGGGAACCTACTATTATTTCCGCCTCTACTCCGACCGCAAACGGGACGCCTTTTACGGAAGTGTCATTGTACCGGTCCTTGATGGGGCTGGACCGATACTGTTCCGTCCGTCCGGTAGAGATTCCCTTATCCCGGTGGGTCAGTACATCTACAGCGGTTCGTTTCTTGAAGTCTCCATCTCCGGTACGTACGCGGAGGTACTGTTTCCCCCAGGAATCTCCGAATCCTGGACTGCAGATTTTGCCGTTGCCGCCGGATCAGGTGCGGACCGGGAAGTTTTTACCCTTACAACGTTGCATCTCGGCGGGGCCGTTACAGGTCGTTGATGTGGCGCTTTGATGCGACGCTTTTTTTGCGAGAACTGCGGGGAGGAGGTTCGGGAAAACGACGAAATATGCCGCTATTGCGGGGCCGTGTTTGTTGCAATCAAGTGTCCCCGCTGCGGGTATCGCGGGAAAATGCACGAGTTTCGAAAGGGGTGCCCGTCGTGCGGGTTCCTCGGTGAAGACCAGGTTCGCGAAACGCGACCGGGGGATCGAAGGGTTAAGAGGATTGGAAGAGCGACACGGATACACCGGCTGTTTCGTGGAGTTGGACGTGTGGGAAAGGCAAGCGCCGAGACACCGACTTGGCTTTTTTGGCTCATAATTGTAATGATGGTTCTGGCGTTCGGAGTGCTGTCGCTGGTGTATACCTCCATATAGCGTGCCTCCAGGAGATCAAACAGGATGAAGCGACGACGGTATTACGGTCTGATATCAGTTGCATTTATGCTGCTGACGGCACAGACTGCTCCTGCTCAGGAAGGCGTCAACAACGCTCTGCCCCGGGGTTTTAGAAATATCACACTCGGGCTTGAGTATGAAACGGCGGAACGGCAGGTGTCGGCAGATACGGCATTCGCTTTTCGCGGCCAACCCGATGTCTCGATCGCCCTATCCGATGGAGAACCCCTTATCGATACCCGGGGTCGGGGATACGTCGACCGGGGCGTCTTCTCTTTTTATGAAAACCGACTCTTTTCCATTTCTCTGTATCTTTCAACACAGCGTCTTGATTACCTGCAGATGTACAACCAACTGGCCGGGAAATACGGAGATCCCACCGATCTCGATCCGCGCAGGGCTGTTTGGGACGACGGCGTAACGAGGATTGAACTGGAAAGACCGCTAACGGTCCGGTATCTGGATGTCACCGTATTTGAACGACGTCGAGACACACAGCGGGCGGCCGAAGCGGTTGAAGATATGACCCGACGACAGTTCCTGGAGCTCTTTTGATGAACTCATCTGACCGTCATCGCGGAAAGGCCCGGGTGGTGAGGTCGACTGTCACGGTTTTCCTGCCGATTTTTGTGTTGTTTTCGGCCGGCGCGATGTCCTGTGGCGCTGGGGAAAAGGAAGGGGAAAAGACGGTGCGCCTCCCGGTGGGGGACCATCTGTTGCTCGTTGAAATAGCCGATACCGACGCGAAACGCGAGCAAGGTCTTATGGGGCGAAAAGAACTGCCGGAAGACGGGGGTATGCTTTTTGTCTTTCCAGACTCCAGGAACCGGAGTTTCTGGATGAAAGACACTTTCGTTCCCCTGTCTATTGCGTATATCAACCGACACGGAGAAATTCTGGAGATCTATGATATGGAACCGCTATCTACCGCGGCCGTTCCTTCCCGATACCCGGCTCAATACGCACTGGAAGTGGGGCAGGGTATCTTTGAACAGCTTGGGATTGGTCCCGGCGATACAGTAGACCTAAGCGCCCTGCCGTCGTGGGTGAAAGGCCGGTAGTCGTCGCCCCTGCATTGCGAACGTAGTGTGACCGCGATATGTGTATCAGGCTTCTTTTTCTTCTTCAGCGTCAAAAAGAGAGAACTCCGGTTTGTCCTCAACATCTGCCGGGTCATTTACCAGTACTTCAATACGGCGTTCCATATTCTGCAGCTCCCGGTCAAGGCTGCCCGACAGCACCATTCCCTCTTCGAAAAGCTTCGTCGCAGTGTCGATTGGAATTTCGCCGTTTCTCAGCTGTTCACTGATCGTTTCCAGGCGTTTCAACTGTGTTTCAAAATCACTCATCTTCCGTCCTTTCTACGTTAATAGTACCGTCACTGAACTGAACGGTAAGCCGGGCGCCCACCTCTGTTTTTGCCCTCGCTGTGATGATTTGGCCGTCGGCAGTTCGGCGGACAAGGGCAAATCCACGGCTGAGAGGACCGTAGGGATCGGCGGCGCCAATTCGTTCGGTTATCACGGTGAGGTGGTGCCGTTTAATTTGAAGCATCCGCTGATACCCTTCAAGGGCGCCTCGGCGAGCTTCATCCAGGCGTTGGTACCAGGGTTGGACGAGATTGCGAAATCGGTAGCGAAGTTCAGTCCGATTGACTTGGTCAAGGCGGCGGCGCAGCGCGTCCAGGAGCCCCCTGTAGGTACGGTGAATATCCTGTCTCGCAAGACGAACTGTTTCAGCGAAATCGGCATCCCTTCCCGATACGAGTTCCGCCGCCGCCGATGGGGTCGGGGCACGGACATCTGCGGCGTAGTCACAGAGGGCCCAGTCAGTCTCATGACCAACGGCCGATACAACCGGTATTTCTGAAGCAGCTACCGCCCGAACTACCTCTTCATCGCTGAAGGCCAGGAGATCTTCGATAGATCCGCCACCACGTCCAACAATTACGACGTCACCAAGGCGGTGTGCTGAAGCGTACCGTATTGCTGCGGCGATTTTTTCCGCGGAGTCGGCTCCCTGTACGGGAACAGGGATAATCCGAATGATAAGGCGAAGCCGACGGCGACTGAGCACCTGAAGGATATCTCTGATGGCCGCACCCGTTGGCGAGGTAATCACCACCACAGAACGGGGTAACAGGGACAATCCGCGACGCCGCTCAAAAAGACCTTCTCTGCCGAGCCGTTCTTTTCTTTCGTCAAGCATCTGAAGAATCGAGCCCCTTCCCGACCGGCGGAGTATCTCAACGATAAGCTGGTAGGAGCCGCGGGGAGGGTAGACGCTGATGGAACCGACCGCATCGATCTGGTCTCCGTCCCGGGGCATGTCGGGAATGTGGCGCTGTCGACCGCGAAACAACACGCATTGAACGGCGGCGTTGTTGTCTTTCAAGGTAAAATACCAGTGACCACTCGACGCAGGTTTGAAATTGGATATTTCACCCGTTACTGCAACGGAGGGAAAGTCCGTTTCAAGACGGTTCTTGATGAGATTTGTCAGTTCCGAAACTGCCAGAAACACGGGAGTGTCATTCATACGGTAACATGCTACCCCTACCTCATGACACACTCAAGCCCTGCCGATACATTGTATACATGGACCGAATCGTCGTATGCGCCTATTCCGTCTCACCGTACTTGAACACGGCATTCCAAAACGGAAAAACCCCTTTGGAATACACCGTGGCACGCGTTACTGCCCTGCGGAGACTTGACGGTTTCGATAGCCCACCAATTTTACTCACAGCGGGACTGTCGAGGGAAGAGTCGGCCAGGGCGGCGGAATTCGACCTTCCCCCCGACTGGGAGCGCGCCGATGTTCCCTCCGGAGATGCCGGCGAGGTTTACGACCGCGTGTACCAGCTGGTCGGCGAGGCGGAACACACCCTGTGGACCCGCGTTGACGCACCGTTTACCGATTTCACCCTCGCCCGACGGCTGGTGGGTCTCCATCGCACAAACTGGTGCGACTACACCTTTGCCGATGGATACCCCCAGGGGTACTCCGTTGAGGTAATGCGGAGAGATATACTGCCGGTGTTAAAAGGTCTGGCCACGGCAGTACAGCAGAAATGGGAACCGGGTATGCTGTTTACCACCCTGCAACGGGATATCAACGCTTTTGATATTGAAACAGAACCCTCCCCGGAGGACTACACTCTCTTTCGGGCGTCTCTTACGGTAGATACCCGGCAGAACTACCTGCTCTGTCGTCGCCTGGTAGAGAGGGGTGATGAACCTGAAGAAATACT
>JBAYPC010000008.1:0-20125 GCA_041677905.1 Alkalispirochaeta sp.
GACCGGCGGTGCCGGCGGGCTCGGTACTGTTCATAAGGCGGTGTCGTCCCGCTTCATTCGCCGTTGGAGGTACATGTCCCACCCGAAGGAGACCAACTGCATGCCAAGGACCAGTGCTACGACGGTCTCCCGGAGGATAGCGCCGACGGGAGGGGCCATGATCACAATCATGGCGGTGACGAGTGTGGCCGTTGTGGTCTTGGAGTACAGTGTTTGTAATCGGAGTACCCGGAGTACCCGGGGCGGATGGGGTGCGGGAGTTGGGCGGTATTCGTGACGCCACAGAAGGACGTAGAGGTAGCGCATCAGGCCGATAAGCAGTACCAGTGGGCTTGCCAGGAAGATATGGCGGTTGACTATGGCCAGAGAGAGGGTGAAGGCGGCGTCGGTTTCCATGTCCCAGATCGGTCCAAATCGGTTGTTTGGCCCCTGCCGGGCGAGGCGTCCGTCAAAAAAGTCGGTGCTTTCCACGATAAGCAGCGCTCCCACAAGCCACCAGCTTTTTGAAATGGTGTTGACCAGTCCGGGGCTGAGGAAGACGGCTGCGGCCAGGACGAGAGTTACCGCTGCTACGGCGCGAACGGCGGTGAGTCTGTTGGCCCACCGGCCCCAGGGTGAGGGGGTTGTGGTAATGCCGGCTTTTTTACTGAACAGGACAAGCCGAAACAGTGCTATCCCGACCCACAGAGCGAGGGTTGTACATGCTGGGATGGTCAGTGGCGGTATCTCTGCCGCTGCGACGAGGGCAACGATACCGGCGGCATAGACCAGATTCCAGCGGCGGTACCACCGGGCGAAGGGGTTACGCCCTGTAAACTGACGGGGGTTGGTCCTGGTGGTCACCGTGGCTCCCTGGCTATGTCCATCAGCATGGGGAAAAACGTGCTCATCCGTTCGTGGGGCGGAGGTTGGTCGGGGTGGATTCCGTCGGTGAATCCCCGGGCGATGAGGCGGCTGAGAAACACCGCGTCCCGGGCTGCAATGTGGACCGGTACCGATTTTACCGACTGGGGTGAGCGAATGGGTCGCTGTGGTTCGTGGTCACCGAGGATGACGATGATCGGGTCGCTGCTGTCGTCCATAACGTGTTGTACGTAGTCCGTGAGAACGGTGAAGACATAGGAAATAGAGGCGACGTAGCCTTCAATCAGTTGGGTGCCTCCGGTCCAGGAGTTGTTAAACAGCAGGATATCATCTGCCCGGAGGTGGTAGATGTCGCCGTTCCCCAGTGTGTTCCAGTCCGGGATGAACGGGGGAATCCGGGTAAACGGTGTGTGGCTGCTTACCAACTGGTAGTAGGCCAGAACGGGACGTTCGTAGGCGTCGCCGCCGGGAGCGGTGAGTTCCTGGAGTCTTTGGTGGCCTCTCCAGAGGGCAAACTGGTCCGGTACGGATACGTAGGAAAACCGGGGACCCCGGTACGAAAATCCTCCGCCGTAGCCGATAACGGACTCTTCAAAGCGGTACAGATCCCACCCTTCGGGCCACGGTTCGTGGACCGTCCCCGGCCGGAGTGTAAATGTGTAGTACCCGGCGTCGTGAAGTGTTCCACTCAGGGTCGGCAGGTCCGCATCGTAGAGTTGAAAAAAGCGTTCCTGCGAGTTAATCCACTGGCCGGTGAGAAGGGTGGCATCGGCAAGCCAGGAGTATCCACCTGCCACGGGTGATTCCAGGTACGTGGTGACCACGCGGTAACCTTTGTCCTGCAGCACCGCTTCCAGGTGTTCCCGTGGCGGGTCGAGATGTTCCGTCAGTTCGGGCCGATAGGTGGAAGCGTACCCGTACGCCTCAACAAGAAAGACGTAGATATCCCGGTCCTGCAATCCCGGGAGCCGGTAATGGGCCTGATCGTCTTCAAAAAGGATCTGCGGTGGTGCCGGTTGAAGGGCCGTCGCAATGGTGTCCATCTTCGTCGATCCCGCTTGCTGTGTTGCCAAAAAGGTGACGGCTGTAATGGACGCGTCCCGGCCTGCGGCAGTGAGAGGGATTAGAACTATCAGGGTGATAACGACGAGGGCAGCTGTCTGGGGTCTGAACCGTCGCAGAGTCGCTGTCATGAGGTGGACCACCGTCCAACCCGCCAACCCCAGCACAACTAGAAGTGCCGCGATGGTAAGGGGCGCAATGACGTAGATCAGAGGACCGATTTCGCCAAGGAGGAGTAACAGACCTCCCCGGACCATCGGGATATCGCCACGGAGGGAGAAAGACCGGGCGTAAAAAAACCGAAAAAACGCCTCTGCTGCGGCGAGCCCGCTGAGGATGCCGAGGAGCACCCCGAGGAATACACCGGCAGCGGAGGTCGTATTGCGTCGACCCTTCCGGGTCTTAAGATGAAGAATCCAGATGATGACAAGGCTCTCAACGGTAGGCACGAGGAGAAGCATGTATTCATCCGTCGGAAACCAACGGTACAGGGATAACGGGACGTTCAGAAGCAGCAGCAGCCCCATGAATACGGGTACGGAACCGGTAAATGCCATACCCCTTCCTACCGGAGTGACCCTGCGGAAAGGCCCTGAACTACCGCCCGCTGGAAGAGAAGAACCGCCGCGATCACCGGTACGAGGGTGACGACTGTACCCGCAGCGACCCAGGTCCACTGCAGCTCAAAGGCTCTGCTGAGACTGAGGACCACTACCGGTACCGTTTCTACTTTGGCCGAGCCGATTGAAACGGTGTTGGCCAACATGAACTCACCCCAGGACCCGAGAAACGCCAGAACACCGGCAGAAAACATCCCTGGAGCCGCTACGGGAAGAATAACGGAAAAAATCGTCCGCAGGGTACCGGCACCGTCAATTTTTGCGGCATCTTCAAGTTCAAACGGAACGTTGGCGAAGTAACTGGCAATCAGAAAAGAGGAGAGCGGTACGGCGTACACCATGTTGGGTATGATCATCGCCCAGTAGGTGCGGATCAACCCCAGCGACCGGAGCAGCACAAATGTGGGAGCGATAACGACAATTGGCGGAATCATTCCGGCAATCTGCATGGCGTAGAGAGAATGAAAGCGAAACCGGAAGCGCAGCCGGGCGATTGCGTAGGCCGACAGAGACGAAAGGACGAGCGTCCCAATTGCGGCGGTGGTTGAGACAACGACGCTGTTCCACACGGCACGCTGAATACGAAAACGGTCGCCTAGAACGGTCCGGTAGTTCTCCAGCGTCGGGTGTTCCGGCCAGTACTCGACGGGTATGCGGTATTCAGTGCCCTGGGGTTTAATGGACGTGATGCCGAGCCAGGCGAGGGGTGCAAGGCTCCAGAGCGCGGCAACCAGGAGGATGATGCCGGATAACGTCAGATGTTTACGGTGTTTCTGTGAATGGGTCATCACGGTTCCCTGAAGTTGAAGTTGGTTTTGATCCGGGCTATGTAAAAGGTGCCGACCGCCGCTACCAGCAGGAATGTCACAACGGCGTACGTTGAGGCGCGGCCAAACTGGGCGTATCGGAAATAGGTGGTATAGGCGAAAGAACTGAGGGTATCTGTCGTCGTTCCCGGGCCGCCGCCGGTAAGACCGTAGATGACGTCGAAGACCCGAAGTGCATCCTGGGACCGATACAAGAGGGCAACGTAAATAGTAGGCATCACCATAGGCAGAACAATCCGGAAGAAGCGCTGAAACGCATTGGCCCCGTCGACCCGGGCGGACTCAATGGCGTCCCGGGGGATCATTGCCAGTCCGCCCATCAGAAAAAATGCGGCAATACTCGACCCCTTCCAGGTATAGGCGAGTAACACACTGCCCATGGCCAGGAACCGGTCAACCAGAAAGAGGGGCGGTTCGTCGGCCAGTCCCAGTCGGACCAGCATATCTCCAACGGGACCGACGTCGCTGTTGAGCATCCACCGCCACATGGTGGCCTGGATGACTTTGGGTATTGCCCAGGGAACGATGATGATTGCCCGGAGAACTCCCCGTACACGTCGAGGTACGTAGAACGTTGCCAGTGCCAGTGCCATGCCCAGTGTGAGGTCCAGAGTGACCGCCGCAACGGTAAACGCCACAGTGAAGAAAAGGGTGTACCAGAAAAGCCCGTTCCGCATGACATCGGAGTAGTTACGGAGGCCCACAAACCGTGCTTCCCACCACTGAGTCCCCGCATCAAGGGCGAGGAGTGAAAAGAACCCACTTTGCAGAACGGGGAAAAAATTGAATATAAGGAGCCCGATTGCAGCAGGAGCGACGAGGAACAGGCCGATCCTCGTCTCCGACCGGGGCAGGGACGAGGTCACGAGGCGTCAGCGCCCTTCCAGAGTCGCGGCCCGCTGCGCAAGGCGGTCCATAGCGTCCTCGACGCTGCGCGTACCGGTAATAGCGGCGCTTATCTCCTCAGACATCATGCCCGAAAGTTCGGCGTAGTGCTGCGATGGAGGGCGGTTGATTGCAATAGACACGAGGGACCCCAGTTTTTCCACGTTGGGGTTGTAGTCCTGTACCAGCGGGTGATCGTAGAGACCGCGGTAGTACTGTACCGGCCCCCAGGCCAGGGCAAATCCCTTCTGAACCGCTTCCCGGGAAATGACGTCCAGCACCTTTATGGTTGCATCGACGTTTTTTCCGTAGGGGTTGGCCGCAAAGGCGAATCCTCCCGTTACTGATACGGAACGGCCGCCCGGTGCCGCCGGAAACGGAATAACGTCCCACGCGCCTGCAACTGCCGACCGTTCCGGATCGTCGAGCCAGGTGATGATATCGGCGTTATCCCAGGAAAAAATCGCTTCACCGGCTACAAATCGCTGCCGTGATTCCAACCGCTCCAGGTTCTGTACCGTCCGGGGCGACAACCCCTTCCCGATAGTATCTCTCATCCACTGGACCGCCCTGATGCTTGCGGGTGAGTCAAAGAGAAAATTACCGTCCGTATCGCGGTACCGGCCGCCGAAGGCGTAGAGCAGGGTGGCATAGAACATGTTGATGGACTCTTCACTGCGGGCACCGGGCCAGAGAAAGCCGGCCAGTTCCGGCCGCTCAGCCAGGACCGTTGTGATGATAGTCTCCATCTCAGCGATCGTCTCCGGCGGTGCAAAGCCGTATTCGGAAAGGATGTCGGTCCGGTAAAAGAGCCCGGTAAGACTGCTCCAGAACGGAACGCCCAGGCGGTCTCCCTGGTAGGAGAACGAATCAAGACCGGCCGTCTCAAGGCGATCTTCCAGGTCAGGCAGGTGGTCGTTCAGCGGCACGGCCCAGCGGGCCCGCCCAAACTGGGTTACCCAGGGTTCGTCAATACCGAAGATATCGATTGTGGCATCCTGTGACGTCATCCAGATGACCAGCGGTTCAAGCATGTTCTGCGGCATGGTGTAGTACTCTATGGTGATATCGGGGTGAATACGGGCCAGCTCGTCTCGGATGACGTCGATTGGAGGGGGTGCATCGGTGAATGAATCGGAGAGGAAGGGGTTGTACCCCAGGGTTACGGTAACCGCCTCCGGATCAGATTCTACCTGTCCCCCGGCGACCGCCTGTCCCGGCAGGCCGACCAGCAGCACCACAGCAACAGCGACGGCAATACGAAGGGGCGTCGGTAGGCACGTCGGTAGGCACGTCTGCTTCGGCGTTCTTTTCATCGGTATTCTCCTGTCAGTTGTACGCCAATCGGGTCTGTTCGTCGCAGACCAGGTCTTTGATGTGCTCCTGCCACCGTCTGCTGTTCCAGGTTCCCAGTGCACCATGGGTCTGGTAGTAACTCTCGGGAATGGGATGGGTTCCGATAACAACGTCGAGGCCGTATTTTTCCGGTATAAACGTGCGGAATGCCTCCAGTCGGGGACAGGGAGGATATCCTACTACAAGCCCGGTGGCGAGATGGATGACCTCAGCCCCGTTCTTTTTCATTTCGGCGGGGGCGTACTCGATATTTCCGCCCGGACAGCCTCCGCAGGTGGTGTATCCGACCAGGTCTACTTCGTCGTCACTGTACCTGGAAAAGGCTCCTTCGCGGTTGCGCAAGGCGCGAAGGCACTTGCCTCCTGCACACGTGTGATACCGATCACAGATGATGATTCCTATTTTTTTCATTCTTTGTCTCCTGAAAGCGCTTCTCTTATAGTATCCCCGTCTAAGACAAAACGCCACTAGACGCGTTGGAGATGACCCTTGAACCAGTTGGGACCGATTGTTACAGTCTGTCTGTGTCGAAATTTATGATTAATTCGGTAATAAAAGTCCTGTTTACGGTTCTTGTGACCGTCGTTTTCTCGGGGTGTGGGACGATCATCGGGTGGGGCCGTGCCGATATCATGCGATTGGAACGAAACTTGCTTCAGTGGAACACGATAGCCGCCGGAAAACCGGAGTTACCGGTCATCCCTCCGGTCGGAAGGCTCGATTCTCCGACCTTGAAACCGCTGGTCCGGGAGATGAACGCGCTTTTCGATATTGCCTTCCGTGTCATGGTCGGGATGGAGGCGGCGGATGGAACGGATGCTGCGGGTAGGGCCGGCGTAGTGGAAATCGATCCGGTGCTCAATGAAAGGATTGCAGATACTACGGCAAGTCTTGTCCGGATTGCCATCGACAGGGAGACCGGTGACGACAATCCGTTTGTATACGGTCTCCTGCTGGATCGATCCGGCTGGGTTCTCACGGTTAAACACCCGTTTGTTCCACAGAACACCGAAATGACCGATGTGTACCTGTCGGGGTTGGACGGCACGGGAGGGTATCCGATGGTGTACCGGTTCGTCGATACCGATACCGACCTGATGCTTGCGCGGTTTAATCTGGCCGATGCGGAACAGTCCGGTCCTCCGGCAGGGACGGTCTCGCCGCTTTTGGAGGCAGCTCCCCGTTTTGCGATACCTCGTGAAGGTGATGCGGTGTGGGTTGCCGACCCGGGATCACAGATGCTGCTTACGGTTCTTGGAGTTGGGCAACCGTTAAGCCTTGGAGACGAACGGGTATACAAAGGAAATATCGTAACCGATGCGCCGGAAGGGTTGTTCGGATACAGGAGTGGTGCTCCCCTGTTCGGCCGGGACGGTGCCATTCACGGACTGTACTACCACCGTTCTCTTGATGGTACCACCGGTGGGTTTGCCGCACTGATGGACGTACCTCGTCAAGTTGGGCGCATAGTCTTGGAGTACCTCACACGCGGGGCAAGCCCGGGGAGTGTTCAATGAACTTGTTTTTGTTACGGCTTTTTGCCGCTATTCTCTTTATCACCGTGGAAACGGTTTTCTTTATCGCCCTTCACACCTATTTTTCCAGGCCGATGGACCACTTACGGCACTGGTTTGGGCGGCACAGCAGCAGGCGAATGGTGGCTATGCTGCTGCCGCTCCTTTTCATCGCAAACTTTGCGGTTACCTCAATTTTTACCGGGTTGGCCTCACCGCATGAGGAATCGCCGACTCAGTCCATGCCGGTAACCGGCCTGACTAAGGACGACGCGTCTATTTCTGATTCGGATCTGGAAGAACTGGGTATACCAAAACTGGAAGACAACCGGCGGGAGGCCGATGCCCGATCGCAGACACGCCGTAAAACGCCGATTCGCGGTGTTCCGGCAGACGACACTCTGCGATAGGTGGATCGGCCGATGTCTCAATCTCTCAGCCCATTCCCAGATACCACGATGCAAGGGCAAAGTAGATGGTGACACCGGTGATGTCGGCGATAGAGGTCACAAGGGGTGCACTGGCGGTGGCGGGGTCCAGCTTCAGTTTTGTGAAGATAAAGGGCAGGAGCATACCGACCATGCTTCCGGCGATGACCGTCAGGACCATGGCCGACGCGACAACAACCATGATTTCCGGCGCCCGTATGCTGGCAATGACGCTGACGCCGGCGGCCATGGTGAGGCCGAGCAGCAGCGCTACCAGGAACTCTTTCCCGAACAGCCTGAACCAGTCTTTCATTTCCACGTCGCCGATCGCCAGGGAACGGATCATAAGGGTGGCGGACTGGGCGCCGGCGTTTCCTCCGCTGTCGATAAGCAGCGGCAAAAAGAAGATCAGCGCCACCGCCGACTGGATGACACTTTCAAAGTTGGCCAGGACGGCTCCTGAAAAGACGTTCATAAAGACGAGTGCCATCAGCCATACGATTCGCTTTCCGTAGAGGAAGCCGATTCCCGCTTTTAACGGATTGACGATTGCCCCCTGAACTGACCCGAACTTGTGAAAGTCTTCGGTCGTTTCTTCTTCGACCACGTCCATCACGTCGTCAAAGGTAACGATGCCGATGAGCAACCCCTCTGAATCGGTCACCGGCAGGGCGACTCTGTCCTGGTCGTGAAAGACGCGGATGGCGAGTTCCTGGTCGTCCTGGGCGTTGAGGGCAACGAAGTGTTCGTCCATGAGGTCTTTTATCATCTGTTCCGGCTCTGCCAGGAGAATTTCACGGATGCGGATGTCGTCGATCAGCTTCCAGTTGTCGTCGATGATGTAGATTACGTTGAGGGTCTCTGAGTCGCGTCCGTATTTGCGGATGTGGCGTAACGCCTGGGCTACGGTAAAATCGGGTTTTATGGCGACAAATTCGGGGGTCATCAACCGTCCGATACTGTCCTCGGGATAACCAAGTAGGCGGGTGGCTACGCTTCTCTCCGCCGGGGTCAGAAGCTGCAGTAACCGCTGGGTGATCTCACCGGGAAGTTCTTCAAAAAAGGCTGTACGGTCATCGGGGTCAAGGTCGTTCAAGAGCGCCGCCACGCGGCTGGTGTTTTTGGCAAGACCGTCGATAATTTGCTCTTGCATATCGTGGCTGAGGTGCTGAAACGTCTCTTTTGCCTCTTCCCGGGAGAGCAGCCGAAAGAGGACAATTCCGTCTTCTTCAGTGCTTTCATCGATGATTTGTGCAACTTCAAGTGGTTCGAGGGTCTTCAGTTCACGCCGGACGGTACTCCAGTCTTTATTTTCGATCAGTTCAGGGAAGTTGATGTTGTCGTTGACCATTTCAGGCCTCCTCGCCCAATCTACCGTATCCTGCGATTGGAGCCAACCACCGTTCAGGAAGCGGGTCCGGCGGCTCTTTCCGTTTCGTTCCCGGTTACGTACTTTTGTATATATGAAGAGTGTCCGTATACAACCGGTTCCGCCTTTTCGTCTGGATTTTTCGGCGTGGGCGCTGCGGCGCTCTGCGGTGAACGGCATGGACCGCTGGGACGGCCGAACGTACCGGCGGGTGCTGGTCGCGGACAACCGGGCTGTGACGGTATCGGTTGTTCAGGAAGGTTCTGCTGATGCTCCGGTAGTCTCCGTCTCATGGGAGGAGGGGTGCCTGAGCAGTCGGCAAGAGGATGAGGTGGTCATGACGGTGCGGAAGATGTTGGGTCTGGATGTCGACCTGGGCGATTTTTACCGCCTCGCCGCCGCCAACCGGCCTCTTGCCGAACTTGTCAACCGTTTTACCGGTTTGAAACCTCCCCGTCTTCCGTCGGTCTTTGAGACGCTGATCAACGGAATTGCCTGTCAACAGCTTTCGCTGCACGTGGGAATTCTACTGTTGAACCGGTTGTGCAGCGCCTGCGGATTGTCGGCGGACCGCCCGCAGGCGGACCGGGAGAGCGCATTTCCCCGACCGGTGGACCTGGCCCACCGTAAGCCGGCCGATCTTATGGAGCTCGGTTTCAGTCGGCGTAAGGCCGAGTATATTCTCAATTTTGCGGCCATGTCTGTCGGGGGAGAGCTGAATCTGGAACGCTTCGACGACGGTGGTGATGACGAGGTTTTGTCATCTCTTCTGGCGTTGCGCGGTATTGGTCCGTGGACGGCGGAGTACGTCATGTTGCGGGGGTTGGGGCGTCTCAATACGATTCCTGCGGATGATGTGGGTATTCAGAACAAACTGCAAAAGTGGCTGAATCTTGATGAACGACCGTCGTCCGGGGCTATTCGGCAGATGTTTCCCGAGATATCGCCGTATCGGGGGCTGATTTACTTCTTTTTGTTGTTGGATTACCTGAGTGGAAAGGGTTTTGGGCGCGCGGGGTGCCCGCGAGGGGGGTGGCCCGGTGGGCACGGGGTGTACTGGGCAGAACGTAGTTCGCCGGGGCGGTAGCCCCGGCAAGATGTATGAAAATAGATGAGGGTCTATGAAGAGGTGTAGGTTACTTCGCAGACTCCGGGCATGGCGCGCAGGGACTCTACCAGGGGGATGAGGTGTTTGTTCCGGGCCTGGGTGAGGACGATTTCCAGGAGGTGTTGGCCCGGTGTGTCGCTGTTTTTCACGACGATGTGTTTGAGGAGGACGTGGGCGGATTCGATGGCGCCTTCAACGTCGGTGAGGGATGCGTTTTGGTCGATGATGAGTTTGAGGGAGCGGCTACGGCGTTTCTGAAAGAGGCGTTTCTCGATGGGTTTCATCCAGGCGAGGATTACGATGACGAGCAGGGTTGTGGCGGCGGCGCCGATGTAGAGTCCGCCTCCTACGGCTAAGCCCACGGCGGCAACGACCCACAGGCTGGCTGCGGTTGTCAATCCGAGGATTGCGTCGCGGCGAAACATGATGGTACCGGCTCCGAGGAAGCCGATGCCGCTGACGACACCGGCGGCCACGCGGGAGGGGTCCAGGTCGACGTCTGGATAGCCTAATATGTCCATGAAGCCGTAGGACGAAACGATCATGAACAGTGATGCTCCAAGGCTTACGAGCATGTGGGTGCGCAGTCCGGCGGCCCAGTCCAGGCGTTCACGCTCAAGGCCGACGATGCTGCCGAGAACTGCGGCGAGGACGAGTCTGAATATGATTTCTCCGATTGGAAGCATGGCTGTAAGGTTTCTCCGTCTATGATTTTTACCATGGGTCGGGGCGTTTTGCAATGCTGAGTGGGAGTGAGCCCGGAGTGTCCTGAGTGTCCTGGAGTATGCTGGAGTATGGGTCCGTCGGTGTCGTTCATCGACAGGTCTTATTTGGCATATTATACTGTGGAGGGATTTCTAAGGAGGTTTCAATGATTTCAATGGTTTCAAAGAACAGGCGAACCATTACGCTTGTTGTGACGGCTTTGGTGTTGCTGTTGGCGGCGGGATCGGTCTTTGCCTCCGGGCAGGGGGAGCAGCCCGGTGCGCCTCAGACTGGGCAGACTCAGGACGGGGCGTCTAAGGATGCGGCTTCTCAGGGGGCGCAGTTGGAAGATTCGATGTCGTTCTACGCCAGTATTACTGCGGTAGAGCCGATCATGGAGGCGTTTCAGCAAAAAACAGGGGTGAAAGGTGAGTACACTCGGTTGTCGACGACTCGTTTTATCTCGACTGTCCTTACGGAGTTTCAGGCGGGTAAGCTGGCGGCGGATGTGCTGCAGGCTCCTTTACCTGTCATGGAGATTCTGAAAGAGCAGGGGGTCATTGCAGATTACACGCCGAAGGCCGCTGCGAGCTATCCTGACTGGACAAAACGGGACGGGATTTATCTGTTTGGAATTGAGTACGTCGGTCTGATTTACAACACTGAGTTGGTAGACCCCAAGGATGTTCCGAAGCGGTACGAAGACCTGACCGATCCGAAGTGGAAAAACCAGATTGTCATGGCCAATCCCGAGAGTCACGCCACGACTATTGCCTGGTTGATTGGGCTGAAAGAGAACATCTTTGATACTGAAGAGGAGTGGTGGGACTTTGTGAGGGGTCTGGCTGCTAACAAACCGATGTTTGTCGCCTCTTTTGGCCCTACTCCTGCGCCGATTGAGAGCGGTGAGAAGAAGATCGGTATTTCCATGCCGAAGTACATTGTAACAAAGGCGCCTGCGCCTTTGAGCTGGGCTCAGGTAAGTCAGCCGCTGATGGGCTCTCCCCGGGCCATTGCTATGACCGTTGGGGCTCCTCATCCTGAGGCGGCAAAGGCGTTTATGGAGTACTGGCTCTCTGACGAGGCGATGTCGATACTGGCCAATAAGGTTGGTGAGTACGTGCTGACTCCGGGGGTCTTTCCGCCGATAGAGAACATGGATAAGGCTGAGGTTATCCCGATCCGGGAGCTGAGTGACGATGAGCTTCAGTACTGGGGTGGAGAGTTTAAGAAGGTTTTTGCGGCCAATTGAGGGTTTTTTGGGCCGGCCGGAAGGCCGGCCTAACCACCGGCTTTCGCACCGGCTTATGGGCTCGCAGGCTTCACGGGCTGGCGTGCTCGTGGGCGCGCAGGCTGAGTTCAGGATCAGGAAATAACAGATGGAAATTCAAATTTCAGGGCTGACGAAGCACTACCATTCGGAAGGGAAGGTGGTGAGGGCCCTCGACGGGATAGATATCACGATTCCCGCCAACAAGATATTCACACTTCTGGGGCCAAGCGGCTGCGGCAAAACGACGCTTCTGCGCTGTATTGTCGGGCTGGAGACTCCTGATGCCGGCGAGATCCGTATTGGGGATACTCTTGTTTTTTCCAGTGAGAAGAATGTATATGTGCCCACGGAGAAACGAGGCTTGGGTATGGTGTTTCAGACGTATGCTATCTGGCCGCACATGAACGTGTTTAACAATGTGGCCTATCCGCTGCAGAACCAGAAAATGGACAAGGCAAAAATCAGGGAAAAGGTTGCGCGGACGCTGGAATTTGTTCAGCTTGAGGGGTATGAGAGGCGCCCGGCTACCAATTTATCGGGGGGACAGCAGCAGCGGGTTGCCCTGGCACGGGCCCTGGTGGATGAGCCGAAGGTCATTCTCTTTGACGAACCTCTCAGTAACCTTGATGCAAAGCTGCGGGAAGAGACTCGCAAGGAGCTGCGGACCTTTCTGGGTGAACTGAAAATCACCGCGTTGTACGTAACCCATGACCGGGTTGAGGCGCTGGCGCTTTCGGATTCTATCGGGGTCATGAACGCGGGGAAGATCATTGAGGTCGGTACACCGCGAAAGATCTACTTTGATGCGGACCACCGGTTTGTCGCCGATTTTATCGGACGGGCCAATCTTGTGCCCGCGATAGTCCAGGAACAGCGGGATTCAGGTACTCTTGTCTCTTCCCCTCTGGGAAACATCGTCTGTTCCAAAAGGGATTTTCCCGCCGGTAAGGATCTCACCCTCTGCATCAGGCCGGAGTTTATCCAGTTACAGCTTCCCGATGACGTCGGCGGTACCAATGTGATTGACGGGGTTATTGAGACGCTGGTATTTGTCGGTGAGATGTATGAGAGCGAGATCAGGGTGGGTGATCAACTTCTTTTGGCCAGGATTGCGGCGGATACGGACCTGTCTGAAGGCAGCGAAGTACGCTTCACGGTAAAGCCGGAACACTGTCTTCTGGTTGCCGTCTGAGGGGATGATTGATGGCTAGAAGACACACAAAACTGACGTGGTTCCTGATTGGACTGGTGGGGGTGCTGACGGTCTCTCCGGTCTTTATGCTGGTAGTCGGCAGTTTTTCTAAGGGTCTGAACGCCTTCGGTGACTTTACCCTGGGAAAGTACGTTGCCGTTTATACGGACCCTGCATTTGGTGCCATTATCGGTAATACTCTTGTCTTTGTCGTTGGATCGGCAGCTCTGTCGACGGTCATTGCGCTTTTTCTCGCCTATCTGAATAACCGGACCGATATTCCCTTCAAGTTTCTGTTTCGGGTGCTGTCGGTTGTCCCCATGATGATTCCTCACGTTCTTTTCGCGGTAAGTTGGGCGCTGCTTCTGAATCCGTCTAATGGCATACTGAACCTGTGGCTCCAGGCGGCTTTTTCCCTGGAAGGGGCTCCGCTAAACATATACTCGAGGTCGGGGATGATCCTGGTTGAAGGGCTTCTGGACCTGCCGATTGCATACCTGATTATCGCTCCTGCTATGGCGTCTTTTGATATCTCTCTGGAGGAGTCGTCCCGGGTGTTTGGAGGGGGTCCGCTTCGGACGTTGTTTCGGATTACGTTGCCCGTTTTGCGCCCGGCAATCATGGCGGCGTTTATCCTCTGTATAATCCGGGCGCTGGCGTCCTTTGCGGTCCCGTCGGTGCTTGGAATACCGGGGCGCATATACGTGATGTCCACCTATATCTACCAGACCGTGTCGACCGGGTTTGTCGCCGACTACGGAAAAGCGGCGGCCATAGGGATGAGTATTCTGGTGACTTCGATAGTACTGATCTACGTGTACCGGTACTTGACGTCTTCGAGTGAGAGATTTGTAACGGTATCGAGCCGGGGGTTCAAGCCCACCATCATCGAGCTGAAGAAGGCAAAGATTCCGCTGTTTGCGATTCTGATATTTCTGTCGGTGCTGTTGATCGTTCTTCCAGTATTGGTGCTGTTGTATACCTCGTTCGTTCCATATTCGATGGTTCCCAGCGCCAAGGCGTTTTCGATGATGGGATTGCAGCATTGGACGGCGGTGATCAAGGATCCAATTTCACTTCTCTCTATTAAGAACAGTCTCTTTCTCGGTATAGTTGGTGCTACCCTGGGCTCGGTACTGTCGATTTTTATCGCCTATGTGATTGTCAAGGTGCGAACGAGGGCGTCCGGTTTCCTGGAATCCCTGAGTTTCCTCTCGTTTTCGTTTCCGGGGATTGTTATTGGTGTGGGGTTCATGTGGTTTTTTGTGCGAACTCCGATTTACGCGACGATCTGGGCACTCCTGTTTGGGTATATCGCCACGTATCTGCCCTACGGGATTCGGCCAATGACAAGTGCATTTGTCCAGATTCACAGCCACCTTGAGGAGTCTTCTACCGTTTGCGGTGCCTCTCTGCTAACCACTATGAGGAGAATTGTCATTCCCCTGATTATCCCCGGCATTGTCTCCGGGTGGGTTCTTATGGCGACTATGTTTTTTCGGGAGCTGTCTCTGTCGGTTGTCCTGTCCCGGCCCGGTACGGAGGTGTTGGCGGTGCAGATTCTGCGCTTTTCTGAAGACGGGTTGTGGGGCAGGCTCTCAGCTTTGGGTATTATCATGATACTCTGTTCTACCACTATGGTGGTGGCGGTGAACGCCTTGGGTGCAAAGTTCAAGCGGATGCAGATGGCGGATACGGTGTAATTATTCCGACGGTGGAGGGATTTCATGTCGAAAGAATCACGGAAAGCCCGTTCGGATTAACTGTATAGATGTGATGACATTTGACGAATCCGACAAAATTATCGACATGAAAGCGTACCATGGTCCGGAAGATGTAATTAAAGCAGTGAAGAGAGCACTAAAATAGGTCGTTTTGTCGAAGGAGAACTGGTAGATCGCCGAACTCTGCGTATTGCCTCTTGGTTCAAAAACTGCCATGTTAGTAAAATATGACTGGAAAGGTGCTGAAATGAAAGAGGCAATTTTTTCTTCGTCCCAATGGGCGCTCATTCTTGGTGGATCCAGCGGTTTTGGTCTGGCAACCGCAAAACGGCTTGCAACGGCCGGGCTTTCGGTCTGCGTCGTCCACAGGGACCGACGGGGGGCCATGGAGCGGATTGAACGGGAATTCGACGTAGTTCGCGGCAATTTGCAGTCGGGGGCACGCTTTCGGGCGCTTAACCTGGATGCGTTAAGCCCGGAAGGGATTGAGACCACTCTGGACGCGATAGCCGAAGAGGCGCAGCAAACCAAAGTGCAGCAAACCGAAGCGCAGCAAACCGCGGCGGGCTCAAGTCGACCGGTACGGGTGCTTCTTCACTCGATTGCCTTTGGTAATTTGAAACCGATAGCCCCCGTTCCCGATGACTTTGGCGAGCCTACGAGGCAGCTCATGGACCGGCTTGCAGAAGAACTTGGCACCTCCGCGGATCGCGTTCGTGAGGTAGCGGAGCAGCTGCTTGGGGAGGGTTACGACGCACTTTCGCCTCTTGTTCCGCCGGTATACGGTGAGACCCTTATTGAAGATGAGGATATGGCCCGTACAATTTACAGTATGGGAACGAGTCTGCTTACGTGGGTACAGGCGCTTTTTGGTCGCGGTCTGTTTGCCGAGGACGCCCGTGTATTCGGGCTGACCAGTGAGGGGAACGACATTGCCTGGCGCGGATACGCCGCCGTTTCGGCGGCGAAGACGGCGCTGGAGTCGGTTTCCCGTTCAATTGCAGTAGAATACGCCCCCTACGGAATCCGTTCAAATATCATTCAGGCGGGCGTTACCGACACGCCGGCACTCCGGGCAATCCCCGGAAGCAATTCCATGAAAGCAGTCGCGCGGTCACGGAACCCCTTTAACCGACTGACGACCCCGGAGGATATTGCCAACGTGGTGTATCTGTTGAGCCTGGATGAAGCGTCCTGGATCAACGGCAGCCTCGTCCGCGCGGATGGGGGGGAACACATTGCCTCGTCCTGAGAAAACCGACGGGCAGCTCAATGTGCTGGGGATCGGCCATTTTCACCCGGAAAATATAATAGACAACCGCTTCCTGGAAGAGCTGGACATCGGCACTTCCGACTCCTGGATTCTGGAACGCGTGGGCATACGGACACGAAGGACGGTGCTTCCCCTGGACTACATCCAGAAGACCCGCAACCAGGATATCCGGGCAGCCCGAGAGGCTGCTTTGTACACCAACGCGGAAAGCGGAGCAATGGCCGCGCGGATGGCCCTGGACCGCGCCGGAATTGGACCGGAGGCGGTCGGCATGGTGATTTCCGGCGGATGTTCCCCACAGCACACCACACCGGCCGAGGCGTGTACCATAGCCGCCGAGCTCGATATCACAGCACCGTGTTTTGAGCTCGCCTCGGCGTGTTCCAGTTTTGCAGCGCAGCTGCACTTCCTGGGAGGCATGCAGTCGGCGGCACTTCCGGACTACCTTCTGATGGTCAACGTGGAAAATACCACCCGTACGGTCGACTACAACGACCGTAATACCGCCGTTCTCTGGGGCGACGGATCAGCTGCCGCCGTCGTCTCACCTCGCCACCCGGGGCGGTTCCGTTTGGGTACATCTCTGCTGCGGTCCGATCCGGGAAACTGGCAGAAAGTGGTGATTCCCACAGGCGGATATTTCGACCAGAACGGACCGGCGGTGCAGGGGTTTGCCATTCGCAAGACCGGTGAATGCGTAAAGGACCTGCGGACAACCTTGAAGCGGAACGACTTCTGGTTTGTCGGCCACCAGGCAAACCTGTTGATGCTGGAATCGGTAGTGTCCCGGGCCGGTATTGACCCGGACAGGCACCTTTCCAACGTCAGAGAATACGGAAACTGCGGGGCCGCCGGAGCACCTTCAGTAGTGTCCCAGAATTGGGACCGCTTCACCAAAGGAGATGAGATTCTCCTTGCAGTTGTCGGTGCAGGCCTGACCTGGGGAGCCGTGACCTTTGAGGTACAAACACCATGAAAACATCCACCATGAAATACAAAGACTATCTGAAACGGGACTCCTTTTCAAAAGAGGAGATTCTGGCGATCGCCTTTGGGACCCTGGTTGAAGATCCTCCCGCTGAGGGGCTGGCCCGTCTCCCGGGTCCCCCGATGCTCATGTTTGACCGGATAACCGAAGTGAGCCACACCGGGAACCGGGGCCGCATTGTGGCGGAACAGGATATCCTTCTGGACGCGTGGTTCTTCCAGTGCCATT
The DNA here is from genome assembly GCA_041677905.1 of Alkalispirochaeta sp. Classification (GTDB taxonomy): domain Bacteria; phylum Spirochaetota; class Spirochaetia; order DSM-27196; family Alkalispirochaetaceae; genus Alkalispirochaeta. Next base: position 17,417 of record JBAYPC010000008.1, read on the forward strand.
TTCGGAACGATCCGGTCCAACCGGGCTGCCTGGGTGTCGATGCAGTGTGGCAGCTCATAGGACTGTACGCCGGTTTGCGGGGAGCCCGGGGATACGGCCGTGCTCTGGGCGTCAAGGAAGTCGAGTTTCAGGGTCAGATCAGGCCTCACAACAGCGTAGTCCGGTACGAAGTGGATATACGCCGGTACGCCGAGCTGCCCGCTTCCGGAAGCGCTGTCGCCCTGGGAAGTGCCCAGGTATTGGTAGACGATGAGGTCATCTATTTGATTACCGACGCAAAAGTAGGTATTTTTCAGGATATACGGTATCCGGACTACCCCCTTCCCAGTGAAAAGTCCCGGGGGGGGAAGATGTAGTATGGGCACAGTTTTAACGCCGTTAACGCCTTTAACGCCGGACCAGCTTTTGGAACGGCTACCGCAGCAGCGTCCCTTCCGATTTGTCGACGAGATAATCGCAGTAGACGAAAAGAGTATTCACGGGCGGTATACCTTTCGCCGGGACGAACTGTTTTATTCGGGCCATTTTCCCGGAAATCCCGTCACCCCCGGTGTGATTCTCTTGGAATCGATGTGTCAGGTAGGGGTGGTATGCCAGGGTATTTACCTGGTGGCACTGGAGTTGCCGCCGGAAGAGCAGCACGGGTGGCTTACCCTCTTCTCCGATGCGGAGGTAGAGTTTACCCGGAGCGTACTGCCCGGAGAAACGGTCGATATTCATGGCGAACTGGTCTTCTGGCGGAGACGAAAACTTCGAGCCACGGTCACCATGACCAACCAGGACGGCGTATTGGTTGCCCGGACCACCGCCTCAGGAATAGGAGTGAAAGATGACGGCGAAAAAAGATAGCACCAACTTTCGGGCCAATGGGGAACATCGAGTCGTCATTACCGGAATGGGCGTAGTTGCACCAAACGGACATGGACTTGATGAGTTTGAGCGGGCATTACGGGAAGGACGTTCGGGAATCCGGTTTGTAGAAGAACTGCAGGAACTGAAGTTCGGCTGCCAGGTGGGGGGTATTCCCCAGGGTATCGACGAACTGAAAGAAGAGTATTTTACGCCGGACGTATTGATGGCGATGAACACATCCATGACCTACGCAGGCATTGCCGCCATCGACTGCCGACGTGACGCCGGACTGCCGGAACACCCGAGCGAGGACGGTGTGGTGGACTGGGATACCGGTGCGATCATCGGCACCGGGGTAGGTGGCGTGGATACCCTCGGTGATAAGGTGATACCCGGGGTTAACGCCGGCAGGACCAAACGCCTGGGAAGCACCGTGGTAGAGCAGACGATGGCCAGCGCCGTCAGTGCCCGCGTCGGTGGTCTTCTCGGTCTCGGCGGTCAAGTCACCACAAACTCCAGCGCCTGTTCTACCGGAACCGAAGCGCTTATCATGGCCGCAGATCGCATCCGTTCCGGTCGCGCCCGTCGGATGCTTGCCGGAGGGGCAGAAGGCTACAGCCCCTATATCTGGGCCGGTTTTGACGCGATGCGAGTGCTCAGCCGCACCCATAACGACGAGCCTCAACGGGCATCACGACCGATGAGCGGATCGACCGGCGGCTTTGTCCCCGGCTCCGGCGCAGGCGTACTGATGCTTGAGTCTCTGGAAAGTGCCAGGGAACGGGGAGCCCGCATCTATGCGGAAGTCCTTGGTGCCCAGATCAACAGCGGCGGCCAGCGCGGAACCGGCAGCATGACCGCACCAAACCCTGAAGGTGTTCGCCGATGCATTCGGGAGGCTATAGCCGATGCAGAGATTCAACCGGACGAGATTGAAGTCGTAAACGGCCATCTCACCGGGACAATGGCCGATCCCCTGGAGGTTGAAAACTGGCGGGCCGCACTGGACCGTAAACCGGAGACTATTCCATTGCTCAACGGCACCAAGTCACTTGTGGGCCACGCATTGGGTGCCGCCGGGGGAATTGAATGCGTCGCCTCGATTCTCCAGTTGTCCCGAGGGTTTGTTCATGGATCGGTAAACTGTGAAGACCTGCACCCCGATCTGGAACCGTTCCGGGACCGGATCGTCCAGAAAACGCAGGAGAGTTCGGCAAAAATCCTGGCAAAGGCCAGCTTTGGATTTGGGGATGTCAACGCATGCGTGATATTTCGTACAATGGATTTCGTACAATAGAAGCGACGGATAAACTCCGAGGAGGGAACAGATGACAAGAGAGCAAGTATTTGAAGAGGTAAAGAACATAATCGGCCCCTTTGCAGTCAACAAGACGGCGATGGAAAGTGCCACCGAGAAGACCAATATCCTCACCGATCTCAAGGTGAACTCAGCACGACTCGTCGATATCATCCTGGATTTTGAAGATAAATTCGAAATAGCGATTGACGACGATGCAGCCGATGAGATTCAGACCCTGGGTGATGCGGTGAACAAGATCATGGAGATCAAGGGGTGAAAGCGACTCGGCAGATCGGCGGATTGACGTGGATCGCCCTCGGGACGCAGGCATTTCTGTCCCGGCTCGTTCAACCGCTGCTCTACCCGTTTTATATTTTACTTCTGCGGTACGGACTGTCCTACCACATACCGGAGTTGCGTGAGGTGCGCCGGGGCATCCGGGAGAAGCTGGGTCGGGATAAACGACCGCTGTTGATCTGCCCCAACCACCTGACCATGATCGACTCGGTCATACTGATGTGGGCAATTACGCCGTGGTGGCGGGCGTTCTGGGACTC
>JBAYPC010000009.1:0-20006 GCA_041677905.1 Alkalispirochaeta sp.
AATATGGTCTCCCCGAAGAAAATAGCCCGGGTTGAACAACTTCTCAAGCAGAACAAGAACACTGCTGCCGTTAAACTGGCAAAACAGATACTAATCAAGGACCAGCGCAATCCGGAAGTCCACTATCTTCTGGGAAAGGCGTACCTGCAGGACGGAAAACCCGAATTGGCCCTGATGGAGTACAAAATCATCAACCAGATCGGCATTTTCGACGGGACAGTTCCCGAAGTCACCTTCCGAAGAGAAATTGCGCGTCTCTTTACGCGCTTCAACCAGCCCGATGAGGCTCTCAAAGAGTACCTTCTTCTCCTTCAGAAAGACCCGGGTACCGCAGAAAATTACTACCAGGCGGGTCTGCTTTTCGAATCCCGGAACAAAGCCTCCAAGGCGATAGGTTACTACAAAAAGGCCATCCAACTCCAGAGAGGGCACGGACCGGCCCATCTCAGACTTGGACTTATTCTTTACCGGGCCAAACGGTACGCCGATTCAAAACAGCTTCTTGAAAAGGCGTTGCGGTTTCAACCTGAGGCGTACGAAGCGTACTACTACATCGGCAAAATTCACAAAGAAAGCAAGGACTACGCCGCCGCCCTTCAGGCGTTTGAATGGGCGGCAAAATCGCCGGAATTCAAAATCAAATCCCTGGTCGAACGCGGCACCAGCTACATGGAGATGAACAACCTGGAACGGGCAGTCCTGGAGCTCGAACGGGCGATTTCCCAGATTCAAGAACCGAACAGCACCGACGCCCTCTGGACACACTACTTTTTGGCGACCTGCTATGAACAGTTGCGTCAGATTGAACGGGCAGTTGAACATTGGGAAGCAGCGTACAAGATCAAACCGGGGTTTCAGGACGTGGCAGAAAAGATCTCCCAGTATCAGGATCTTGGTCAGGATGATCTCGTAAAGGACTTTCTGACGGCGTCCCAGGTAGACTTCCGCGTTATGTGTGAACGGGTAATTACTGCCATGGGCCTTACCGTACAGTCAATAACGGATGAACCGGACGGTGCCAAGGTCATTGCGGTAGAAACAAAGAGCAACTGGCGAAATACCAAAGCGATGTCACGGTTGATCCGGTTTGTTCGGGTAGCCGAGCTGATCGATGAGTCCACAGTTCAACAGACCCAGGAAGAGATGAAGACCCAGAACATCAACCGGGCGGCAATTGTCGCCAGCAGCAATTTTTCCCGAACGGCCATCGCCTACGCCGAATCTCGGCCGATCGATCTTCTGAACAAGGACAAACTGCAGAAACTGCTCAAAGCGTAACGGTGAAGATTCTCTGTATTGCCGACCATATCGATCCACTCGTGTACAGCGCCGCGATAAAACGACGGTTCAACGATATCGATCTGGTTTTGAGTGCCGGAGACCTTCCCATGGAATACCTCGGATTCGTGGCATCCAGTCTCAACAAACCGGTCGGATTCGTCTTCGGCAACCACAACCTGAAGGCACTCCCCCAGTTCCGGAAGATCGGTGATTTCATGCTCGATTCGACCAGCATGTCTTCCCAACTGAGAAATTACTACGGTGCAACCTATCTGGAAGACAGGATCCGTTGCATGCAGGGACTGCTGATTGCCGGACTGGGCGGCAGCATGCGGTACAACCACGGACAGCACCAGTTCACGGAATTTCAGATGTACCTGCGGATGTTCAGGCTTATTCCCCGACTCATCTGGAATCGTCTTGTTCACCGTCGTTTTCTCGACATTCTGTTGACCCACGCTCCGCCGCGGGGTATTCATGACAAGCCGGACCTGTGTCATACGGGGTTCAAAAGCATGCTCTGGTTCATGAGGATGTTCCGCCCCCGATATCTGCTGCACGGACACATACACCTGTACGATCTCAACGCCGCCCGGCGCACTCGATTTATGGATACCGAGGTAATCAATGTCTTTGACCATTTTGTCCTGGAAGTGGACCCTAACGAATATGAACGGGGGAGAATCAGATGAAGACATTTCTAGAGTCTGAAGCCCGAGACGACTTCAACCGCGCTCGGACGGGAGCTTTTTTTTCTGAGATTTTCAACCTCTTTTCTTCAGACCGGAAAGAGCTGCTTTCACTACAGGAGGTAAAGGAGGTTATCCGACCGCGAGGCGAAACGTACCGGGGCATGCAGACCGTTTCTATCGATCGGATAGTGGGTAGTGAAGGCCGTTACCAAGATTTCAGCAAGAGTTTTCTGCCCCGGTATGAATACCTGCGCACCCGCTGGCAGCGGGTGGACCTGGCTCATCTGTCGGATATCATCCTGCCGCCGATAAAACTCTATGAAGTCGGTGGCGTCTACTTTGTTCGGGACGGTAATCATCGGGTATCGGTGGCAAAGGCGCAGGGTGTCCTTGCTATCGATGCGGAAGTTGTCAGCCTGGACACGGAAATACCGCTTCACGAATCGATGACGCGACGGAAGCTGGAAAACGCCGTTATTGACCATGAACGGACGAAATTTCTGGAACGCTTTCAACTCAACTCGCTGCTGCCGGACGAACCCTTTCTCGTAACGTCACCCGGTCGATATGACGAGTTGACTCAGCATATCTTCGGACACAAGTACTACATAAACCAGGACCGGACCGTGGAGATACCAATAGAGGAGGCCATCCTCAGTTGGTACCGGAACGTATATCGGCCGATCGTCGAGGTAATCCGGAAAAACAGGCTGATAGGTCGCTTTCCCGGTCGGACCCATACCGATCTCTACCTGTGGATTGTCAAACGGTGGGACGAACTGAAGGCGCGATATGGATCAGACTACCCGGTGGAAGAAGCGGCCCAGGATTACTCCGACAGATACGGGACCGGGTTTTTCCGGCGTATGAAAAACTGGCTGCAACGCCTGCGACGCCGGCTGTTCCCACCCAACTGATGACCTGACCAGGCGACCTGACCAGGCGACCTCACCAGGGGCCGGAGCGGAGGCGAAGGTAACGCCCCCGTTCGATCACAAACCAGAGACGTCGGTCCTCAGCTCCCTGATCAGACGGCACCGGAACCGCAGAGACCGGGAACGTTGACCCACCCGGCGCGGAAACGGGGACTTCCCCAAACGCAACGGCTGGTGATTCGCCTCCGCCGGAATACAAGTACATTCGCGGCGTCGAATCTGTGCCGCTCTCACCACCGCTCTCACCACCACTCTCACCACCGCCGGGTAATGCGACCCGGTCTGCGACTACTCGGACAAAATCAGCCGGTTCCGCTGCGGGGACCGCGAAAGGAAGGGTCACGGTCCGCACTCCCCGACGACCGGACAGGTCTTCAACCTCGACGCGATACACCCCCCGGGGTACCCTTTGCGATCCCGGTACGGGTAATGCATCAAAACTGAGCCAGTTCTGCCCATCCCGTTCAAGTGTACGAACCCCGGCGATGTCGGTCTCCCAGAACAGCCCCGAGGCGTCGTGGATGATCGCCAGGCCGGCAACTTCGTCATTACCATCGGGGTCGTGCACATCCATCCGCACCTGCAGGTACTCGGTTACCTGAGTAGTAAGACCATCCGAATTAACAGGAGGCGAAAGAGAGGCGACTATCTTGAGGTCGACCTGCATGATTTCCGGGTCGGAGGAACTGCAGCCGACTAATAACAGGACGATCAAAAGGACGAACAGAATAAAAAGACCGTTGAGAGCGGGAACTCCACCGGGAGAAAACAAAAAATCGACAAAAAAACGCCCGTTTCCGGGCGCCTTTTTGGAATACGTATCCATTGTTATCAGTACGATCGGGAAGCATTGGCCTTACGGATTTTCTTCTCAATCTTCCGTAACAGCGCTTTCGTCTTTCGATTCTTGATCGTCGACGGCTTTTCAAAGTACTCCCGCTTCTTCCACTCGCGTATAATACCTTCTTTTTCTACCAGCCGCTTAAAGCGCTTTATCGATCGTTCGAGGTTTTCCCCCTCATCGACTTTCACAAAGGCGATAAAATCACCCCCTTTCCTTTGTTAAGGTGTCGTCAATAATGACCTGCGAACCGACATGATGTCAAGATACGGCGCCTTGATTATCTGTTCCGGATCAACCGCAACGCCGGCAACCCGGAGTTCCCAGTGCAAATGGGGGCCTGTGGAGAGTCCGGTAGAACCGACGGTACCGAGGATTTCGCCGGCCTCAAGAAAATCTCCTTTCTCCACGTCCACCGTGTCGAGATGGTAGTAGATCGAATAGACCGCCGGGAGGTGTTCGATAATCACCGTTCCGCCGGTAACGATCCTGGTTGTCGCCATAGCCACCCTGCCCCTCCCCGCAGCGGCCACCGGCGTTCCCGTCGGGGCAGCCATATCGATACCGGTGTGGAGCCCCGAGGCGGTGGAACCGTCGGAATAGGCGTAGGTCCGTCGATCTCCATAGTAAGACGTATACCGAAATACCGGCAGGGGCGCCACGAAACGACCGGTGTGGTACCGGGCGTTCCGGTTCGTCGTGTGCAGCAGTTCGCGAAGCATCCGGGCTTCCTCGTCCTTTTGTGGGTCCCAAACGGACCGTAGTGAACTCATATCGTCGTTCAAAGCGATCGTCTCGGAGATAAATGAACCGAACTGAATGGTGGTTGAACCGGTGAGCAGTCGCGTTTCTCCGACAACGGAATGGACGGTCACCCGTATGTTGGCAGATCCGGCGGGCGTTGTGCTGGGTATACCGAACAGAAGGTACCACAACCGGTCAACACCGGATGCGGCGCGCCACCCGTGAGCGGTAACGATAAAGCCGTCCGGTAACTCCAGTTCTCCCTGGATATCCAGTTCTCCCTGGACTGGACCCGACTGGGGCCCCCGTACAGCGACTGCAAAGACCTCTCCCTGAACAGGCGGTTCCGGAAGCACCAGTTCGTACCGCACTCGGGAGAAAGAAGTATCGTACCACTCGCTTTCGTCTACCGACAGCGCTCCGATACCGGAGGCTTGAGCGAAGACAGGAGCGGCAAGAAAGACACCGACGGCCACCGCAAAGAGGCGGATTTGGTCATTCCGTGCCCACAATCTGTTCCTCCGATCTGCACAAATCAACGATGATCAACTGGACCGTCTCATTTCCATTGTAGAAGTTCTTGGTGAACTCAAAGACCACGTCCACCCGATCCCGGAGGTCAACTTCAGTTTTTACTTTATCGGCGGCGCCCCAGTAGACGGCCGGCCATTTATACCCGCCGCCGCTCAAGAGCAACCGGAGATGGTCCTGTTCTTTCCCCATGATCTGCAGGTCTTCAACGACCATCTTACGGGCAAGAAACCGCAGCGCCGGATTGGACTGCCCGTACGGTTCAAAGCGGTTGACGATGGACTCCAGCTCGGGGGTCAGGTACTTCGACGGAAGCTCCGCATCTATTTCAATCTCCTCTTCCGCTTCATCACCCAGCGATATGGACAACGCAACGGTAGAGAGGCGCTCCCAGAAACGGTCCAGACGATCGACGGAGAGGTTAAAACCGGCGGCTTCGTTATGTCCGCCCCACTGTTCCAGAATGTCCTCAAAGTTGCCGAGAAAATCGGTTGCCATAAAACCGCGGGCACTACGGACCGACCCAATGGCGATATCGTCAACCGTTGTCAGTACCGCCGCCGGAAGGTTGTACCGTTTGCTGAGCCGCCCGGCTATGATGCCGGTAACGCCCCGATGGACCGTCGGTTCATGAATGGCGATCAGTTTATTTCCGTTCCGTTCCAGCGAACTGTCTACCTGGGGATGCACCGCTTTCCAGGCGCTGTCACCCACGCGGCGGCGTTCCTGGTTCAGCTGTTTGATTTCGGCGGCCAGCACCTTTCGTTCCTGCTCGTCGTCGGACAACAGGAGTTGTACCGCCAGAGACGGTGTGCCCATACGTCCGGTTGCGTTGATAAGGGGGGCGATGGTCCAGCCGATATCCCGGCTGACCAGGTTTCGTCCCGTGTATCCCGCCTCCGTGATCAGCGCCGCCAGCCCCGGATGGGGATTACTGTTCAGCCGCTCCAGGCCTCGTCGCACCAGTGTCCGGTTTTCGTCGATGATAGGCATCATGTCGGCGATGCTCGCCAGAGCGACCAGATCGCTTACCGATTCCAGAGACTCCCGGATCTGCGGAAACTGCCGGGCCACAACACTCTGGTACAGCGCCAGAAGCACATCAATTTCTTCAGTTGTCTCGGAGTACTTCGTTATGCGCGCCCCTTCACGCATTTCAAGGAGGGACTTACCGGTAAGCTGGGGAAAGTGCTCGCCGACATAACCGGCAAGATCGAGCATGTAGATATCGACGTTGGACCCCAGTCCCTCCCGCAGGAGTTTTTTCTGCAGGGGTTCGTCATAGCAGATGAGTTTTCGGCCGACCAGGAAATCCTGGAGACGGCTCGTCTCGAACCGGGCCACCCCGGGAACGAGTGCTTCAGTCACACGGTCCACCTCAACACCGTGTTCAAGCATAACCGCGTCTACTATAACCGTCTGATTGGCGGGACGCACATTCAGCAATGTCGTCAGTTCACCAAATATCTCCGTCGAACCCACGGCGAGGGCCTGTCGGACTTTGCCGCAGACCGCACAGGCGCACAGACCGTCAAAGGGATAATCGTCGCCCACCTTGGGGTTGATGATAGCCACTGCCGGCGGAAGCACCTCGTGGGGATTGTGGTGATCAACAACAATGGTATCTATCCCCAGGTCGACCGCCCTGGCGATTTCGTCCACACTCGTGATCCCGCAGTCCACCGTGATAATCAGGGTACCCGACCGGGCGGCGAAATCCTCCACCGTCTCAACGGTGAGACCGTAGGACGCATCCCCCTCGGGGACTTGCCACTCCGGGTCAAGGCCCAGAGATCGCAGCGTTGAGACCATGACGGCGGTACTGGTAATCCCGTCAACGTCCCGGTCGCCAAAAATAAGGACCTTTTCGTTTTCCCGGCGGGCCTGATCAATTCGTTCAACCACATCCACCATGTCGGGAAACAGAAAGGGATCGTGGAGGTACTGTAAATCGTTTTCCAGGTAGTACGGCAGGGCGGCCGCAGCGGTTACGTTCCGGCGTACCAGAATTGAAGATGTCAAAAGATCCGTTCCATAGCGGCGGGAAATCCGTTTGACTTCCGCCGCGTCAACCGGTGGCTTGTGCCACTTCATAATGCGGACAGCTCCTCAACGACCATCGATTCGGCGCTCCAGTCGACTCCGTCGACGGAATCTTCAAGCGAAATACCGGCAGCCACCGTCTCAACGGCCTGCCTCACCGCCGTATCGTCGTGTCCCCAGACGTGAATTAGAGGATCGCCCGATTTCACCGAATCACCCGGTTTCACCAGAAGTTCAAAGCCCACGTCGGGCCGAACCGTATCGTCGGCTTTGCCCCGACCGACTCCCAGGTAGACACCCCCCATTCCCACCGAATAGGCGTTGATGCCGCCAACCACCCCGTTTCGGTCGGCCCGGATCGTATCTTTCACCGGTGCCCGGAGTGTTCCCAGATTCCGGTACAGTTCGTCAAGACGACCACCCTGTTCGCGGATGTTTCGCTCCATCGCCTTCCAGGCGCTACCGTCCTCAAGGGCCGTCCGGCACCGCCGGACACCTTCGTCCACATCGGAAACAACACCACCGGCAACAAGCATCCATGCGGTCAACCGGACGGTGACATTGAGAAGATCATCGCTCCGCCGGTCTGCAGGAACCGCGGCCACCGCTTCCGGTGCGCCCAGGAGAGCCAGAGACTCTTCCACCTCCAGAAAGTTTCCCACTTTGGAACCGAGAGGTACATCCATTCTCGTGAGAACCGCCACTATTTTTTTCCCGAGGCTCTCTCCGGTATCGACCAGAGACCGGGCGAGGCGCCGGGCGTCATCGGTAGTTTTCATGAACGCCCCGGGACCGGTCTTTACGTCAAAGACAAGGGCGTCCGCCCCTTCGGCGAACTTCTTGGACAGAATACTGGACGTGATGAGCGGAACGCTTTCCACCGTCCCAGTCACATCACGAAGTGCGTAGAGTTTGCGGTCTGCAGGAACGACGTCCGCGCTCTGGCCGGTCATCGCAAAACCGCATGCGGCGATAATTTCGGCAAACCGTTTCGGCGACAGGTCGGTCCGAAAGCCCGGTATGGATTCCAGTTTGTCCAGGGTTCCACCGGTGTGCCCCAGAGACCTTCCGCTCATCATCGGGACCTGAAGACCACACGCCGCGGCAAGAGGTGCCAGGATAAGAGAGACCTTGTCCCCGACGCCACCGGTAGAGTGCTTGTCGACAAATGGACCCTTCAGGGAAGAGAGGTCGATAGTCTCACCGGAGGCGATCATCTCCCGGGTGAGAAAGCCCGTCTCGTCGGCCGTCATGCCCTGGAAAAAGACCGCCATGAGAAAGGCGGATATCTGGTATTCCGGAATTGAACCGTCCACATAGCCCCGGACGATGAAAGCTATCTCGCCTTCCGAAAGGGACCGACCGTTTCGTTTTTTGATAACAATATCTAATGCCCGCATAGGTGAAATGTAACACGAACCGGGCCGGGTTGACAGGTCAGTAGACCATTCCTCGCAGACCGCCGCTTACCTTCAGGGTGTTCAGGGGGATCGACACGGCGTTCTGGATCGCCGTCACCACAAACCGTCGGGCCATACCCCGGGAATGGGACGGTAGTTTCGCCGGAGGGTTTGCCGTCAAAAGCTCGAACAGGGCGTCGTCGCGGTCCAGGTCAGGCCGACCCACCGCCTCGAGAAACTGCGCCGCCGGTCCGTCGATCTCACCCATTTCCGGCGCCGCCCATTCGGCGCAGACGAGAACGTCCTCGTTCTGATCGTAAAACCGAGACTCGCCGGTCCGAAAGGGGCGCTCCGACCGGGCGCAGTGGTCCAGATCGGGCTGCAGCCCCATCAGATCCAGATACCGCCAGAGGACGACCGACCCGATGTCTCCGGCCCGAGTGGGATACCGATCCAGCACATCCAGTGCCTGATCGAGAAGACGAAACACCGTCTCGCCCTCACTTCCGGATGCGTGGCTTCGCCACACCACCTCAGCCCAGAGACTTGCCTCGTAATATGCGTCCAGGTCTGCCGTAAGGTTCAACGCGTACCGGTCCACATCAAAATCGGTGATCTTGCTCCGGTCCTGCCGGGGGTCTGTGTAGAGCCACGCCGTTCCCCGGGCAAAGGGCACCAGTTTACCCCGCAGGGAGGACCTCCTCCCCCGCAGACCGTAGGCAACTCCCGGCAGAAGTCCTTCATGGGGGGTGAGCAGATCAACCATGGCGTGACTTTCTCCAAACGGTGAGATACGAATAACTATCGCTGAGAGTTGACTGCTGCGGTCCACGTTCATAGCTTATACATACCTCTGGTAAAAACGACAACACATAAAGGACTTTAAAGCACTATGTCTGAACAACGCGATATTCTGCCGGCGGATCAAATCCTGCCGAATAAACTCTTTCTCATAGCTCTCAACGGAAAACCGATCTTCCCCGGCCTCTTTACGCCTCTGATGATCACCACCAAAGAAGACCTCGAGGTGATGCAGCACGCCCTGGACGGAGACAAACACATCGGACTTGTCCTCACCAAGGACGAAGAGATGGACGACCCCACCGTTGCGGACCTCCATGAGGTGGGGACGGTTGTGAAAATCCTCAAGCGAATCAACCTGCCTGACGGCGGTATGAACGTCTTTGTCTCCACCCTCAAACGATTCCGTATCCGCAAAAGCCTTTCTCACGCCGACGGCCTCATGGTGGCTGCGGTGGACTACCTGGATGACGAAGAAACTGACACTGATGAGGTGCAGGCGCTGACCAGGGCGATCATCTCCGAGACCAAACAGGTCAGTGAGAACAACCCTCTCTTTTCCGAAGAGATGCGGCTGAACATGGTGAACATCGACCAGCCCGGCAAGATCGCCGATTTTGTCACCAGCATCCTGAATATCGACCGGGAGTCCCAACAGGATGTGCTGGAAACGATGAACGTACGATCTCGCCTGGAAAAGGTGCTCATGTTCATCAAGAAAGAACAGGAGCTTTTACGCATCCAGAAGCGAATTCAGAGTCAGATAAACGAAAAAATCGAGAAGAGCCAGCGGGAGTACTTTCTCAAAGAAGAGCTTAAGGAGATCAAAAAAGAACTGGGGATGCCCACCGACGCCAAGAGTTCCGAGTACCAACGGTTCAAGGAAGCCATTGAGTCGCTGCCCCTGGATAAAGAGACGCGAAAACAGGTTGAACAGGAGCTTGAGAAATTCCAGCTGATAGAACCCAACTCGTCCGAGTTCACCGTGACCAGAAACTACCTGGACACCATTATCAGTCTGCCCTGGGAATCACCCCCACCGGCAAATCTGGATATCACCAAGGCTTCCCGTATTCTCGACGCCGACCATTACGGCCTGGAAGACGTAAAAGAACGAATCGTCGAATTTCTTGCGGTTCGCAAACTGAAGGGCGACATGAAAGGTTCCATCATCTGTCTGGTAGGCCCTCCGGGGGTCGGAAAGACGTCGATCGGAAAATCCGTGGCCCGAGCGTTAAACAAGAAGTTCTTCCGCTTTTCCGTGGGAGGGATGCGCGATGAAGCGGAAATCAAGGGACATCGCCGGACGTATGTCGGTGCCATGCCGGGAAAGGTCATTCAGGGGCTGAAAATTGTGGGGACCAAGGACCCGGTCTTCATGATCGATGAAATCGATAAACTCGGCATGAGCTACCAGGGGGATCCTTCTTCGGCCCTTCTGGAAGTTCTCGATCCTGAGCAGAACGTCGCATTTCGGGACCACTACCTGGACCTGCCTTTCGATCTTTCCAACATCCTCTTCATAGCCACGGCAAACACCCTTGATTCGATTCCGGCACCGTTACAGGACCGGATGGAGGTGATCCGGCTCTCCGGGTATATCGACGAAGAGAAAATCGCCATCGCCCGGAAGTACCTCGTTCCCCGTTCGGCCGACCGGGCGGGTCTGAAGAAAAATCAGGTGAAGTACAACAAATCGGCTCTCCGTACGATTGCAAACGGGTACGCCCGGGAAGCGGGAATGCGCCGGTACGAGCAGATGCTGGACAAGATTCACCGGAAACTGGCAAAGGATCAGATCAGCAACGACGACGCTCCGGAGACCTACAACCTGACGGATACGGATCTGGAAAAATACCTGGGGAAACCGGTCTTTACCGAAGACACCGGTAAGACGGTGGACCACGCCGGTATGGCGGTGGGGTTGGCCTGGACCGCCTACGGAGGAGACACGCTGATCATCGAGGCGATCAACAACCCCGGCAAGAGCGGCTTCAAACTGACCGGGCAGATGGGCGATATCATGCAGGAGAGCGCCTCCATTGCATTTAGCTACGTCCGTCATGTGGCCAACGACTTCGGTGTGGACAGCCGATTTTTTGACGAAAACGAAATCCACATGCACATACCCGCCGGAGCGACGCCGAAAGACGGGCCTTCCGCGGGTATTACGATGGCCACGACGCTACTCTCTTTGGCGCGGGACAAAAAAACCCGTCCGAAAGTTGCCATGACCGGTGAACTGTCTCTGGTGGGCCAGGTTCTGCCCATCGGCGGTTTGAAAGAAAAGACGATAGCCGCTCGTCGTAACGGTATAAAACACGTTATCATTCCGCAACAAAATGAAAAGGACCTTGATGAAATACCGGATCACATCAAACGGGGGCTCACCTTCTACCCGGTCAAACGGGTGGAGGAAGTATTTGATATCGCCTTCGGCGAAAAGCGAACGTCCTGAGGTGGGGCGGCCCACGGGCGACGGGGGAGATGGACCTTTGCGGGAGGCCGCGCGACGGCGCCGGGCGTCGGCCCGGCGCGCGGCCCTTGTCGTACTTGTCGCCGCCGTTGTTCTCGGGTCGTGTTCGGCCGGGACTGGAGGCGGGGATGCTATGAGCAATACTCCACGGGACAACGGGAGCGGCGAAAGTGCCACGGGCCTGGGGGTCAATAGTACAGGCGCGGGCAAAGTGTCGGACGCCCGGGACGCCCGGGTTCACCCCGCTTTTTCCCTCACTGCCGAGGACATCCTCTCTCTTACCGTTTCCCTTCCGGAGGAGTACGCGTCGGCGATCCGGGAGCGGCCGGAGGTGTTTCTCGAGCTGCTGCGGTCGTTCGACGGCATCGACGCCGACGCGCTGCTTTTGGTCGACAAGGGGCACCTGCTCTCCTCTGACTACGTCCCCGGGGATATTGTGGAGCTGAAGCGCTTTGGGGGGCGGTTGGTGCTGAACAAGGACAGTCTGGCGCTGCGGGGGGTGGTGTTACCCGATCTCTTTGCCATGGTCGTGGCGGCGCGTCAGGACGGTGTCATCCTGGACCTCTCCAGTACCTATCGCAGCCATACCTATCAGACCGGTCTTTTCCAGTACTGGGTAGATCAGCTTGGGCTGGAAGAAGCCGAACGGGTCAGCGCCCGCCCGGGCAGCAGCCAGCACCAGCTGGGAACGACAATCGACTTTGGTTCCATAACCGACGACTTTGCGGAACATCCGGCGGGCCGCTGGTTGGCGGAACACGCCTGGAAGTACGGCTTTTCTCTTTCCTATCCCCGGGGATGGGAGGAACAGACGGGCTATTCCTATGAGCCCTGGCATTTCCGCTGGATTTCGCGCCCCGCCACGTACATGGAACGCGAGTTCTTTGGAGGAATCCAGCAGAAAATGCTGGAGTACCTCTATGAGAATCGTTCAAAGTTCGAGGCCGCAGCCGACCGATCGGCCTTGCACCCCGATTCGTCCTCAGAGATCATCTTCTGATGGAACTCCTTTCGCCGGCGGGGAACCTCGAAAAACTGCGTATCGCCTACCGCTATGGGGCCGACGCGGCGTATATCGGTGTCCGGGAGTTCTCCCTTCGCAGTGCGGCGGATACCATCATCTCGCCCTCTGAAGCCGATGATGAAGCAACGGTTGAAACCCTGCACCGACTCAAGCAGACCGATAACCGACCGCGCCGACTCTATGCGGCGTTGAATCTCTTCGCCCAGCAGGAAGACCTGAAACGGCTGCCGGAGGTACTGAAACGGCTGGCCCACTTCCCTATAGACGCTCTGATTATCGCCGATATCGGCCTGGTCGAGATGGTTCGCCGTTACCTTCCGGATATGGAGCTCCATCTCTCCACCCAGGCAAACTGCACAAACTCGGAAGCGGCCCGCCTGTACCACCGCATCGGCTTTTCCCGGATAGTCGCCGCCCGGGAACTGACGCTGCCGGAAATCTCGGAAATCCGCAACGCCGTACCGGAAGTTGAGCTGGAGGTCTTTGTCCACGGGGCAATGTGCATGTCCTACTCGGGCCGCTGTTTTCTTTCATCGGAGATGACCGGCCGATCGGCCAACCGGGGTGACTGCGCCCATTCCTGCCGGTGGCGATACGCCCTGAACGAAGAAAAACGCCCGGGGGAGTACTACCCCATTGAAGAGGATGGACGTTTCTCCACAATTCTGTCCTCCCGGGATCTCATGCTCTATGACCACATAGAAAAACTACGGGATGCCGGAGTCACCGCTGCTAAAATCGAAGGCCGCATGAAAAGCTCTCTGTACACAGCTATTGCGACGGCGGCCTATCGCCGTACCCTGGACGGCGGACACGATGACACATGGCGGAATCTCCTCTTTGACCTGCCGCACCGTTCCTACACCACCGGGTTTCTCCTGGGGGACGAGACGGTACACCGGCCCGCCAAAGATACCCCATCGGCTCATATCCGTCTCATGGGCATTCTCGGGCCCCCCGACCCCGACGGTCCGTCACTCGATGCCCGCAACACCATCTACATCGGTGACGCGCTTACCGCGCTTCTACCCGACGGCACGGTCCAGACTGTAACCGTGACGGAGCTGTACGACCAGGACGGTTCATCGACTGAGCGGGCAATCCAGGGCGTCCCCGCTGCGGCCCGTTTCGAACCGCCCCTTCCCGCACCGGCCGTCCAGGACGGTATTCTTGTGAAGTACGTACTTGCACCGAATCGGGGAAGGTAATACCGTATCTCCATGAAAGCACCTATCATTTTCCCGGACATTCTCCTACCTGCGAAATCTGTTGCCATGAAGACGTGGCCGGTCATCGCATGTGACCAGTTCACCGCCGATGAAGAGTACTGGAAATCAGTGGAACAAACCGTCGGTGACCGGCCATCCACACTGAACCTGGTGTTACCGGAGATATACCTGGACCGCCCCGGTCGGGAGGAGCGGGAACGTCGTATTCGCCGCACGATGCGCGAGTACCTGGACGAAGGTGTGTTTCAGGAAATTCCAAAGACTGCCGTCTTTGTCCGCCGAACGCTTTCAACCGGCGGCCTTCGCCGGGGCGTGGTCGTTGCCGTCGATCTGGAACAGTACGATTTCGATCCCGAGCAAAAATCGATTATCAGGGCCAGTGAAGAGACGATTCCCGACCGGCTTCCGCCACGGGCGGCTATCCGCAACGGAGCCCCCCTGGAGTCTCCCCACGTTCTCGTTCTTTTTGATGATCCCGATGATACGGTCATGACCCAGCTTGACGAAAATCGACTCGATCTGACGAAGCTGTACGACACTCCCCTCATGAACGGAGGAGGAAGTGTTGAAGGATATGCGGTGCCCGAAGGATCAGCGGAAGCGAACGCGCTGATAGCCGGTCTGGAGTCACTTACCACAATAGAATCTTACGGTTACCTCTTTGCAACCGGTGACGGAAACCACAGCCTGGCTGCCGCCAAGACGGTCTGGACGGCTCGGAAGAGAGAAGGTGCGCCGCCGGATGATCCCTATCGGTACTGTCTGGTAGAACTGGTGAACGTCTACGACCGGGGACTGCCGTTCCATCCCATTCACCGCCTCGTTGAAGGTGGCAATGGTGCTGAAGGTGGAGGAGGAGATGCCGGCACCGGCGGTACGGAAAAACTGTTTCTGGACCGCCTTATAAGCAGGACCGGCGGGAGTTTCTCCAAACTCGACCGGGACGCGCTGGTTACCCGTCTTAACAGTCAGGGTCTCACGTCGCAGGAAGTCGGTGTCATCGGTCCCGAACGCTGTGGTATCGTGCGGCTTGGTGCCGGCGCAAAGCCTACCGGCGGGGAGCTTGCCGTCGCGGTAACCGACGAGGCAATTGCCGCATCGTCCCCCGGTGCAGTCGATTACATTCATGGGCTGGAAGAGGTGATTACCGCTGCGTCAACGCGAAATGGAATTGCCGTTATCCTGCCGGAAATAGACAGAAGCGGCCTTTTCTCTACGGTAGCGACTAAAGGAACCCTGCCTCGGAAGGCGTTCTCTCTTGGTGAAGCCCGGGACAAACGGTATTACCTGGAGTGTCGTAGGCTGGAACGCAACTGAAGGGGAGAAACTCTGCGGAAACTACCGGACTGATTCGCCGTCCACCTCGACATTCCAGCGATCGGTCCGTTTTCGTTCCGGCAGTTCCGCCCGGGTGGTAGAGCGAAGTACTTCGACGAACAGAGCCGCCAGAATCACCACCAGGGCAATCGTCCGAAAAAGCGGCCGGTTGTCCCGAGGATGGGGCGAAGCAGCAGGAGTGGTCCCGGGAAGGTATCGATGTCGCGGTCGAGGTTCGTGCCCTTCAACTCGGACAATAATCTCGTTCCCCTGTATAAAACCGACGTCCCGCGCCTCCAGCCGGACCATTTCCCGATCACTGGAGAGACGTTGGGCGAGTAGTTCCAGCTCGGCCTGTCGAGTTTTCAGCTCATCCAGCCGTTCCTCTGCAACCTGGACGTAGTCGTTCACCACCGTATACGCGAGGACACCATAACTTCCAAAAAACAGTTCCAGGAATAGGTACGTGGCCACACCCAGAAGCGTGATACTGAGCAGCGAAGAGAACCTCATCTCCCTCAAATAACGGACAACATGGGGGACAGCTTAAGCCAAACTCAGTATAAAGCAGTACAATCGTTGGAGAGTACCGAATTTCCGTACTTTCGGTTAAACTATAGGCGAAAAGGTTCCGAAGTTTGTAACGTTAGAAGACAACTCCGGCCGGGGGACGAACACATGGATGAACACAAACAGGATGAGTACCAGGAAGATGATCTCGAGCGTTACGGAGTCTGGGTAAAAGCCGGCCCCGAAGAGGTAGTGGACGCCGACGACGACTTTGATTTCGCCGACCTTCCCGCTGATGGGGAATCGGATGATGGGGAATCGGATGATCTTGACCTGCCCGACATCGGCGAGCTGGACATGGATGATCTCAACCTTGATGGTGGCGGGGAAGATGCTTTCACCATTCCTCAGATGGACGCAAAAGATGATCATGATGATCTCATCTCTCTGGACGACCTGGATATCGAGGAAGCTGATGAAGACGTTGATCCCTTTTCAGCGCTTGACGATAGCGATGAATACGCGGACGGCGACAGTGAATTCGATATCGGCGATTTGACCGACAGCCTGGATACCGACAACCTGGATGATGAAACGGCCGTTCAGTCCTTTGATTCAACGATCCCCGGATCAGACGAGGAACTGTCGGATATCACCCTGGAAGATTTTGATACCGACGATGAGGATGAGGATGGCGTCGAGGAACTCCTCGAACTTGAAGAGCCCACCGTCACCTCTGATACGCCGGATGCCCCGGATGCCCCGGATGCCCCGGACGCCGAGTTTCTGGAAGACGAGTTCCGCCACGACGGTCCCGATTTGCAAAACCTCGATGAAAGTGATATACCACACCCAATGGACACGCAGGAACGCGAGGCTTTCCAGCTGATTCAACATGAGCTGGCGGATATCAAACGGGAGCTGGCTGATTTAAGACAGGCATTACGGTCGGGTGCGGCATCGCATCCGTTGGTTGATCAGCAACCCTTTGAAGAGCCTTCTGAAGAACCCTTTGTCGCGGAAGAAGATATCTCCGATGAAGCCCACAGTTCCGGCTTTTTTGAGGAAGACGAGGACGAGACCATCGCCCTTACCGGGGACGAGCTTGATAACATCCTGAATACGGCGGAGTTTACCGAACAGGCCGGTGAAGCAGAAGAACTTGACGACGACTACCTGGTGGAAGCACCGGTAGGTGAAGAACCTGACGAAGAAGACGATTTCGAAACACTCTCCCTGGACGACTATTCTGAAGACTTTTCTGAGGTTGAACCCCTTTCGGAAGTCGACGAAACACCTCTACCCACTCAAGAGGCCTTGTCCGCGCTGGAGGATGAGTTCTCGCCATTGGACGATGAAATTACCGTCGGAGAGTTCGAGTCTACTGAAGACGACCCCGCCGTTCGCGAACTTGCCGACATGGACATTGACGAGGAACTTTCCGACATCGAATCGCTCAAAGATGATTCTGATGAACCGGACGAGCTCGATGAGCTTGACGAGCTCGATGAAATTGAGATCGACCTTGACTCACTTGATGCGGAATTGAACGAACTCGATGCGACGCCGATCACGGAAGAGGAAGAAGACGACTTCGCCTCCTTTGTCGACAAGGTGGAAACGGACATTCAGGAAATTGAACTGGATGACGACTTTGACGATGAAACCGATGAGTATCCGGTCGAAGAAGCAGACGAGGACGATGACCGGGACGCCGAAGAAATCGAACTGGAGATTGACGATCTGGACGTTGACGATCTCGACCTTGGCGACCTGGATATGGACGATCTGGAGGTTGATGAGGCGGATCTGGACGATGCACCGGAAATTGCTGAAATAGAACACCCAGAGGCGGACGTTCCCAAGGTGAAGGAACCGGAAGCGGCCGCGCAAAAATCATCGATCTCTGATTTGCCGGAAGACTTGAAACAGGAAATCCGCTCGGTCCTTTCCTATATGGACCATCTCCTGGAAGCTCTCCCGGATGACAAGATCGAAGAGTTTGCCAAGTCTGAACACTTCGACGTGTACAAACGCCTCTTCGAGGAACTCGGGCTGGAAACGTAACGCACAGGTACGTCAATGAAAGGTCTGATTGACCGTCTGAACGACGGGCCGATAGATAAAGAAAGTGTCTTTGGACACGCCATTTCCATGCGCGGCGCCGGTGACACCTATCTTCTGGAGTCGGAAGAGGGAACACTTTCTCATATCGGTCCGGACCTGGATGGTGAAGACGACCAAATTGTGCCGGGAGCGGCCGTCCGTTCGCTCATGAAGGAACTGCAAACTCAACGGCATTTCGGTATTACCACTCCGTCACACCTTTTTTCCCTTCTTCACCGCCACATGGCTCTCCGTCGGGGTGCCTTGCTTGTACCCCATCGGGACGGCGACATGGTTCCGATTGCAACGGCAGGGCTCGACAAAACCAGTGCATTCCGTATTCGGATCCTCCAGGACGAACTGGAATGGCTGGGAAACGGCAAGCACGCAGTCGTTCTGGACGATTCACGACGAGAAATCCTGTCCAAACGACTCTCCCGTCGCGATGCGGCGGTAACCCCCCGGATTGCCCTCTTCCCCTTTACCCATCGACAGGACGTGGTTGCCGTTCTCGTCGTTCTTGAGTCGCCCCTTCTTCGGATGGATCCGCAAATCCTGGATGTAATCGTTGGTGCGTTGTCGGAAAGCGGTGGTCGTCTCCTCTTTGACGGCCGGGTCCGGCCTTTTGATCTCCAGCCGGGAAGTACCATTTTTCAGAGATCTCACCTGCCCTCAGTCCTGGGCAGGCTGAAACAACAAGCGCAACAGGTACAGCGAGAGGTTCTTGTTATCGAAGTTGATATGCAGCCCCTGGTAGCTGAATTTGCCGAGGCCCATCCCCACCTCGACAGGGCGCGCCTTTTTGAGGACATTCTCGACACTACCGCCCTGGTAACCCGTTCGGCTCATACCACGGTGTTTCTCGGCGGACACAGAGTGGCACTAATAGATATCGACACCGATCTGGCGGCCCCGCAGCTCGTTGTCCATCTTCTCACCACCACATTGGCGTCCCTCTTCGGTTCAACTCATCCCCGACCACTCACGTACCGTCTCTGGACCGCCGAAGAAGTGGATAGTGAAGTACGAGACGATACGGACTCCTGACGGAGAAATCAGCGTACGAGTCGGCGGCAGACTCCTCCATTCGTCATACGGGCCTCGTCGTGAAGCTGAGCGGGCGTTCGAACGTTTTGTTCTGGAACGCCGAGCCCGGACGGTCATTGTCATTGGTGAAGGAGTTCCCTATTTTTCCCGGATTCTGGCAAAAGCGCACCCTTCCCTGCGCGTTCTGGCCCTCACATTCGGGACGACGACTCTCCGGCACGATGAAGGCCCTCTATTTGTTCGAATCCCCCTGGACGATCCGGCTATTTCGGAAGTGCGCAGGGTAGTCAGAGGAGCCCTTTCGCCGGTGGAGGCAGCGCAGGTGCAGGCGTTCCTGTGGCCTCCGGCGGAACAGTGTATCCCCAAGTGGGTTGAGACGGTCCGCACCGGCGTGATTGAGGCTCTCAGGGACGGTCACAGTCAGTTGGCGACGATTGCCTCTTTTGGACAGTTGTGGATCAAAAACGCACTCAAGAGGACCGTCTTTCTCTCCCACAGATGGGACCCGGTCATACATTCCGACACCGTCATTTCCGTTTCAGCAGGACCGTCGGCGACAGATCACCTGAAAGAACTTCTGACAAAAAAGTCCTCAATTGCCCTGACGGCGGTTTCCTCATCCGTCTCGGCCCTTGAGGCGCACGGGTTCAAACCGGATATTCTCTTCCATACGGACGCCGGTTTCTGGGCCAAACGGTACCGGCGGCCTATTCCCACCGTGGTTACTCTCTCCAGCAGTGTGGTTCCGGTGGGGCCGTTTACTCTAGAGGCCCCACATACTCCGGAGATTCTGGTGCGAACCGGCTGGATCGGTGAAGACCTTGCCGGCGACACCCGGGAATGGACCGCCGTCGGCGAGTATCCCACCGTAGCCGGAACGATGCTCGCCTATCTGGACAAGTTGGCGCCGGATGTACCGGTTCTCCTGGCCGGATTCGACCTCTGCTCCCGGGACCTCTACACCCACGCCCGACCCCATGAAAATGACTCCTATATCGACCGAATTGCGTCTCGACTCCGACCGGAAAC
>JBAYPC010000010.1:0-17747 GCA_041677905.1 Alkalispirochaeta sp.
ATGACGGTACATGGTACCACGTGTTTCACGTTGACGCACCTTTAAAGTGCGCTGCCAGAGATAATTGTATCTTTTTGACACACTGTGTTGAGCTATTTTGATACATGGAGTCAATAGCACGCGGCGTGTAATCGAGATTCCATCCGAGCACGCGATACGTACTCTGCACAAAGTTGGTTTAATTCCTTACAATATAACAACTTATATAACTTTTTAGTTCAGTTTACAAAGTTGGCACGCTTTATGCTTATATATAGTCAGAAGGCAGAATGGTGAGGAGGAAAAGATGCTGAGAAGATCGTCCTCCTCGACCAAAAACAAAGACTGCCTGGGTAAACAACACATACAGGAGGTATGTTATGAACTATCTTACCGTAACTCGACCAAATCGCAGACTGAGCACTGTTGAGAACAACATGAGTGATTTTGACCGGCTCTTCCAGTCAGTTTTCAGTTCGATGCCGTCGTGGACCGACCACAAACCGGCGGTCGATATCCGTTCTACCGAGAACGAGTACATCGTTGATGCCGATCTTCCCGGTTTTTCAGAAGACCAGATCGACGTCCGCGTAGAAAATGATCTGCTTGTAATATCCGCCAAGGACGTTGCAGAAACGGAATCGAAGGAAACAGAGTCAAAGGAAAAAGACGCTAAGGAGCAGGATGACTCATACATGGTACGTGAGCGCCACATGCGTTCCTTCTACCGGAGCTTTGCCCTTCCCAAAGACGCCGACCGGAGCGCGATTGAGGCAAGCTACCGAAACGGCGTGCTTACGCTGTCAATTTCCCGAAAGGAAGAGGCAAAACCCCGACAGATTAAAATCAAACGGGGCTAACACATTACATACACGGCGATACGCCGTGACGGGTATGTTCGTGGGCGGCGGCTGTCGTCCACGAACTGAATATCCCTATTTAACCGTTCACATCTCCATATAAACGTCTGTTTAACTTATTTTTCTATTTTTCCACCCTTTAGATATACAAAAGCAAGAATTTGGGACATATCGTTGTGTCGGTGCGTAAAACCGTCTGCCAATCACCCTTGTATTCGCCACCGCGCACCGGCCGCCTTGTATGAGTTTCATCTCTGGGTTAGAACGTGTTGGCAATGAAAGTTCTATTCATCGGCGATAGGCTTTTTATGAAATTCCCCGATATGTCTTACTTCCGGTCCCGCCTGGCCGAAGTCGGCGGGGTTGTTTTCTCCACCGAGGGTATGTCGGACAATGAAGTTGTTGATGCCGCCCGGGACGCTACGGCGCTGGTTGTTATAGGCAGACCTATCACAGATGCCATGATTCGGGCGTGCACAGACTGCCGCCTTATCATGACTCTCTCCGTCGGATATGACGTCGTGGACGTCCAGACCGCTACAAAACAGAAGATTCCCGTATCAAACTGCCCCCTCTACTGCAGTGAAGAGGTAGCGGAACACGCGCTGACTCTGGCACTTGCGATCATCCGAAAGATACACAGTCTGCACCAACACGTTCTGAACGGTGGATGGGACTACAAGCAGGCCAGAACCATACACTCATATCGGACCGTCACTTTCGGGATCGTCGGTCTTGGTCGTATCGGACGTCATATTGCCCGAAAAGCCGCAGCTCTCGGGATGCGTGTTGTCGCCTACGATCCGTACGTAGATGACGATATCTTTAACCTTCTTCACCTTGAACGGATATACGAGTTCGACGCCTTTCTGGAGGAAAGTGATGTCGTTTCCATTCACTGCCCTCTGACCGACGAGACGTGGCATATGTTCAACGCCGAAGCCTTCAGAAAAATGAAGCCGACGGCGTGCATTGTGAACACCGCGCGGGGGCCGATTATCGCACAGAGCGATCTCGAAACGGCCCTGGAGACCGGTCAAATTGCAGGTGCCGGAATAGATGTGCTCGAAATAGAACCTCCCCGCGGTGACGAACGGCTCCTCACACTGCCCACCGCAGTAGTAACACCCCACATCGCATGGTATTCGGAAGAAAGCCATCGTCAAAACGTCAAAGACGGTATGGATGAACTGGTACGAGTGCTGAAGGGTGAACGCCCACGGTACGTCGTAAATCCCCAGATATTTTCGCGTCGGTAAAGGAGGCCCCATGAGAAGGTCAACAACGGTTCTGGTTCTGGTTATCGGTATCGCGGCTGCAGCCATGACGGTACATGCATCTGGAAAATCAGAAGATCCGGCACAGTTTCCACGCCGTGCTATTTCTTATGTCATTCCATTTGACCCCGGTGGCCAGTCCGACGTAACCGCTCAGTATCAGAAAGCCTATCTGGAAGAACTCCTGGGTGTGAATATCGTCATCCGTCACCAGGCCGGAGCCGGTGGTGCTCTCGCATGGGCAAAACTCGTCAAATCTGAGGCCGACGGATACACGATTGCCGGAAACAACATCCCTCACATCATCATCCAGCCGCTGGTTCGGGAGAACGCAGGCTACCAGACCTCAGACTTGAAGCCGGTATACCTCTTTCAAACCACTCCAATCGGGATCGCCGTAGCAAATGACAGCCCGTTTAACACCCTTGAAGAGCTGATTTCACACGCCCGCTCCAATCCGGGTACCGTCACCGTGAGCGGATCGGGTACCCATTCGGGGCACCATCTGGCTGTTCTTCAGCTTCAGCACCTTTCCGGGGCAGAGTTCACCTATATTCCCGCAACAGGCGCAGCACCCTCGGTAACTAACTTTCTTGGTCGACACAGCCAGGTACTGGTGGCCAATTCCAATGACCTCCTCGCCCACATCACCGATATGAAAGTCCTTGCGATCGGTACGGAGAAACGTTTTGCCCCACTGCCGGACGTCCCGACCTTCATTGAAGAAGGATACGAGATGACCGCCGGTATTGACCGAGGCGTAGCCGTTCCACCGGACACCCCGGAAAGTGTGGTAGCCCGACTTGAAGCGGCGTTCGACGCCGTAAGTACCAATCCTGAGTTTCGCCGAAACATGGAAAACATGGGATTTGTTGTACACACAGTTGGTTCTCGGGAATTTGCCGCGTACATAGCCCGAAAAGAAACTGAGATTTTGACCGTCCTGCGCGAGCTCGGCGAGATCTGAACAGAATGCTTCTGAATGCACTGACCGGAATCATGGACCCGGTCAGCCTTTCCCTGATAATCGTCGGAGTCGCTTCCGGCATTATCGTCGGCGCTCTCCCCGGACTGACGGCTACCATGGCGATCGCTCTCTTAGTCCCGTTTACATTCGGTATGTCCCCTATTCACGGGTTGGCCTTGTTGGGAGCCATTTACACCGGCGCTATCTACGGCGGGTCTTTTTCGGCGATTCTTATCAACACACCGGGAACGCCGTCGGCCATAGCGACGACCTTCGACGGCTATCCGATGGCGCGAAAAGGCGAAGCCTACCGCGCGATCGTCACGGCAACACTGTCATCGGTCTTCGGGGGAACCGTTGGTGTCGTGTTTCTTATATTCCTCGCTCCACCCCTTGCCAGGGCCGCCCTGACCTTCGGGCCACCCGAATACTTCTGGCTGGCCGCATTTGGACTGACCATTATCGCCGCCGTTTCACCCCGTTCTACCCTGAAGGGATTGATAGGCGGCGGTATCGGGTTGTTGATTTCTACAATAGGTATCGCCCCAATTGAGGGGGCCGTACGGTACAACTTCGGTACAATAGCTCTGCAGAACGGAGTTTCTCTCATACCTGCTTTGATCGGATTTTTCTGCATTCCCGAAGTATTCCGGATGGTTGAAGAAAGCGGTACGACCGGAAGCGTAGTTCCCTACAAAAAACAGCGAAAAATGGTTACCCGTGTCTTTCATGCCCTCCTTCGAAAACCGTGGCTGATGATCCGGTCGTCGCTGATCGGTACTTTTATCGGTATTATTCCCGGCGCCGGTGGTAATATCGCCGGTCTGGTCAGCTATAACGAGGCAATTCGGACGAGCCGAAACAAGGAGAAGTTCGGCACCGGCGCCATGGAGGGGGTGGCCGCGTCGGAAACGGCAAACAACGCCTCCGTTTCGGGTGCGCTTATCCCCATGCTGACACTCGGTATTCCCGGTGCTCCTCCTGCGGCGGTACTGTTTGGGGCGCTTTTGCTGCAGGGTATGCGGCCGGGAATGGAACTTTTCACGGCTCACGGAAGTGTTACCTACGCCTTTCTTTTTTCTCTTGTCCTCGCCAATTTTGCCATGTTGCCTCTGGGGCTTCTCCTCGGCAAAGCGGTATCGTCACTGATGCAGCACACCCGAGTCCAGACTATGGCGCCGTTGATCATCTTTCTCTCCATGGTCGGATCCTATTCCATCGCGAATAACATCGCGGATATCTATACGATGGTGGTTGTCGGTATCGTAGCCCACGCTCTTCGAAAGGCCGGTTTCATGCCCGGCCCCATCGTTCTGGGGCTTATTCTCGGACCCATAGCCGAGCTGGGTCTCACCCAGTCTCTTCTCATGGGACGCGCTGCCGGCTCCATGACCACAGTCTTTTTTGCCCGTCCCCTGTCGGTGATTCTGCTCGTCCTTACAGTTGGCTCTATCATCACGCCGATGTACGTCAAATGGCGGGAACACCGGGGCGGCAGTGGTGCGTTGAAGGCAATAAAAACGCTCGACCGGAGTGAACAGTGACACAAAAGACGCGTAACCTGACTGCATCTCTCCTGGTCATGGTTGGTTCTATCTACTGGTTCATCGAAAGTGACGGTTTTCGACCGCTCAGCCGTATTTTTCCGCGCGTAGTATCGGCGGTCGTCTTTATCCTGGCCGTAATTCTGGGTATTCTTACTCTGGTCGGTAAAGGCCCGACAGTTAAAATCGCCCAAGGTGAGGCCGGCACCAGACACCTCAGGGCCGGCACTCTTATTATCGCCCTGGTTATCTGGACCGTTTTGGTCCCCGTCATCGGACTCCTGTCCGCAAGCCTGATCGGGGTTGTAGGGATCGGATTACTCACGTTTCGGGCGCATATCGGTACGCGCCGGGCGATTTTTATTGCCGTCGGTGTTGTTGTTGCCTTTTATGTTCTCTTTGCGCTTGTCCTTAATGTTCCGTTTCCCCGAGGTGTTCTGATCTGATCGGAACAGCAGTCATAACTGTAACCCCGTGCTCAGCCCACATCTTCCGGCCGATCAATGTCCAGAAACATCCCCCGGTTCACGGCCGTATCAGGAAAAGGGATCTCCTCAACGGTGTATCGTCTGAGAAACTCCCGCATACTCGGTACCTCGGTACAATTCAGGAGTTCGGGGATTATCCGTGACGACACAAGGACAGGATGGCCGCGCCGGCCATCAAGGACCGGGAAAATCGCGGCCGTGCGGCCTGTACCGTTCGCACCCTCCGAATCAACCGTAACGGAATGGTCCGCAAGAGTCCGATAGACCGTTGCCGGAAGTGCCGGCATATCGCCGGGGGCGACGAAAAACCAGGCACTTTGAACCAGTTCCGCCCCTGCCGCAATGGAACGAACCATACCTTCGGAAAAATCGGGGTTGTGGACTATCCGAACCTGCTCAAGAGACCGAACCTGGTTCTCAAGTTCATCTCCCCGATGTCCCGTCACCAGGATCACCGAACGGCACACCTTAACAGCCTGCTCCAGCCCATGAAGAACGAGAGCACGGCCGCGATAATTCACGAGGGGTTTAAACGCCCCCATCCGGGAGGAATACCCCGCCGCCGGAATGACACAGTCATATCGACCGGCTATCACAACTCGGCGATTTTCCGTGCCGTCTTGAGCTGAAGCCACCGTTTGTTAACGATCGAACGTGTATGATGGCCCCGATCGCATACCCCCGATTCATCAGTCATCTCCACGTCCATCGTGATGTGGTATCCGTCAAAATCGCTGATCGTCAACGTCACGTGAACGGTAGAACCGACAACTGTCGGTGACTCATGGAAGACATCACAACTCTTTCCAACAGAGATATACCCATCAGGCAGATTGGGATCGATAAGTCGAACTGCTGCGTCAATGATGAACGACACAATAGCCGGTGTAGACAGCAGTTTTTCCATATCATCGGGAAGATGATTCCCGTAGGTATCATCTTCACTTACCGTTCGCTGTATCGTGATGGACATACCCGTCTTAATGCCAGGAAAAGTCATGATCGCCCCCTCAGTTGTATCAGTCGCATCAGCCGCATCAGTCGCAAGCGTGCTTCTGGATCTCCGGCGCCGATTTACAGCTGCCGTAGGGACTCTTTGTAATCCAGTTGTCCACCGCCTCTTTTCGGTTCAACGCCCGCCAGACATCTTCAAAGCGGAGAGGCATATGGGTCAATTCCGCTCCGGTAGCGTCCTGAATGGCATTTCCCAAAGCGGCGGCAACGGAGATCATGCTGTGTTCTGCAATGCCCCGTGCTCCGTAAGGTCCGTCCACCTGGGGTGTCTCGACACCAAATGTCTCAATCTCAAAGGGAATATCTTTTGCTGTTGGTATCTTGTTATCGGTAAAACTCGGGTTCAAGAGATGCCCCTTGTCGTCATAGATGTACCCCTCAACAGTCGCAGTCCCAAGACCCTGAATCATGCCGCCGATTGCCTGGCCGCGAAATGCGTCGGGATTGACAACCCGACCGGCATCAAAGACAGATGCAACCTTGAGCACGTCGTACTCACCGGTCTTAGGATCGACAGCCACAATCATGCCGTGGGCTCCGTAGGTCCAGTCAATAGCGGGATGGCCCGCGCCGGTCTCCTTGTCCAGATTGGTCAGTCCCTGGGCGATGTAACGGCCAACACCCACAAGAGGTCCGCCGATGGCGTTCCCGTTGGGATAGGCGTATCCAATGGCAAGCTGCCGGAATGAAACCCTTTGGTCCGCCCGATGACGGAGAAAAATCCCGTCACCGTCGTGATCCAAGTCCTGGGGGATTGCTCTTAGAATCTGCGCAGCGTCACCGTATGCCTTTTCCAGGAGATCATCGGCTGCGAGTATGGCGGCATTGCCGCTCAGGAGAAGACCCTTTGATGCGACGGTCTGCCAGTCATAGGGGTCTCGATCGGTATCCGACTCAAAGGCGATCTTCACCCGTTCCATCGGCATCCGCAGTCGTTCGGCGATCATCTGGGCCAATGCAGTATAGGTCCCCTGGCCGTAGTCGGTCAGAGTCAGGTTTGCCGTAACGGTTCCGTCTTCGTTCATCTTGAGGATGACCGTTGTAGCGGTAAAGGACGGCATTGCCGGCGCCTTGTGCAGCCCGACAACAGACTTCCCTATTTTCTTGCCCGACGCGGCAGCTTTTGCCTTTTCTTCTTCGGTAACCGTACCGTAGCCGACCATTTCCGCAGCCTTTTTCAGACACGCTGAGATATTCCCGGTATGTTCGGTAATAGTCTCCCCAGTCAGGGTGGCGCTCCCGGGCTTAAGAGCGTTTTTGAGTCGGAACTCCAGGGCGTCCATGCCGATAGCCTCGGCAATCAGGTCCATGTGCCGCTCCAGGCCCCAGTGGAATTCCACGTGCCCAAATCCCCGGTATGCCGTACCAAAAGGCTTGTTGGTGTACACCGTGTAACTATCAACCCAGGCGTTGGGAATCTCGTACGGCCCGGCGGCACTGAAACTGGAGGCACGGGTCACGTTGACGGCGTAGTCGGCGTAGGCACCGGCATCCCACCACATAGTCATTTTCTGACCGAGAATCTTACCGTCTTTGGCAACACCCGTCTTGATCTGATAGGTAAGCTGACTGCGACAGGGCAGCAGGCTGAACTCCTCTTCCCGGGTGGCCATGAATTTGACGGGTCTACCCTTTGCCGCCTTACTGAGGACAGCGACCAGAGGTTCAATACCAATACCGGCCTTACCTCCGAACCCGCCGCCCACATAGGGTACTTCAACCCGCACATTTCGGTGGGGTAGGCCAAAACTTAATGCGAAGAGGTTTCTCAGGGTATAGGGCGACTGAGCGCTGGACCAGATGTGGACGTTGTCATTTTGGCCCCATTGCACAATGGCAACATGGGTTTCCATAGGCACGTGCTGAACCGAGGGGTTGGTGTACTCCCGTTCAATGATCCATTCGGCTTCTTCGAACGCCTTTTCAACATCGCCCTTCCGCACCTTGGAGAGGTTTGCGATATTTGTGCCGGGAATGGGTGTAAAAGCCGATTCCATAAAGCCATAGGAACCAAGATCGGGATGGATTAACGCCGCGTCTTTCTTCACCGCATCACGGGGGTGCAGCACCGGTTCCAGCTCTTCATAGTCTACCACAATGGCGTCAACGGCCTTTTGGGCAATTTCGAGAGTATCCGCAGCAACCGCTGCGACGCCCTCTCCAAAGTGGCGCACCTCGTCACGGGCGAGAATATCCTTGTCTTCTACGTACAAACCGAGTTTGAACGGAACTTCTTTTCCGGTAACGACCGCCCGGACACCCTGCATAGCAACTGCTGCAGAGACGTCAACCGAGCGAATCCTGGCACGGGCGTGGGGACTCGTCTTCACCCGGGCGTAGAGCATCCCCGGTAAAATCATGTCACTGACGTACATAGCCTGGCCGGTTACCTTCTCAATAGTATCTACTCTGCGGGTGACCTTACCCACATATTTCAGTTCTGATGCTGCTGCAGTGTCAAGCATGTTTGCCTCCCTTGGCCGCATCCCGGCCCGCTATCTCATCGGCCGCTCCGTTGTCGGCCGCGTCGAGGATCGCCTCGATAATCTGCTGATATCCGGTACAACGGCAGAAATTGCCCTCAATTCCGTCTATCACTTCTTCACGGTTCGGATGAGGATTACGACGTAAGAGGTCTTTGGTCGTCATGAGCATACCGGGCGTGCAGAAACCGCATTGCGCCGCATGGTGCTCGTCGAACTTCTCCTGCACAATGGTGAGTTTTCCGTCTACCACTTCGCCTTCAACCGTTTCTATGGAGGCACCATCGATTTCGGCGGCGAGAACCAGGCAGGAGTTAACTGATTTCCCGTTGACAATAACAGTACAGGCGCCACATTCACCGGCGCCGCACCCTTCCTTCGTACCGGTCAGACCGATGTCTTCCCGGAGAAAATGAAGCAGAGTCTTGTGTTCCGAAACGCTCCGTTCGTAAACGTCTCCGTTGATAGTAAATTTCACTGTCTTCATGGTTATATCCTTTCCATCAGGCGGGTGATGAACTCACCGACCATAAACGTGCGGTACTCGGCGGTTGCCCGAACGTCGTCGATGGGGCTGATCATTTCCTGTGCTTTCGACTTGATGTCCTCAACCGCAGCATCCGCCGGAAAATCCGGTAGAAGCACCGGCTTCGGCGCTGCTGAACCGATTGCACAGCGAATGGCCTTTTTGTGTTTGATCATTGAAACACTGACCACACCCAGATCATGGCCTTTGATCCGCTTCAGTTTCTCGTACCCGCCGGGAGCCCGAGCCCAAGTCGGGGGTACTATAATGCGAGTAACGATTTCGTCCGGTTGGATAATCGTCTGTTTCACACCGGTAATAAACTTACCCATGGGCAGCGTCCGTTCCCCGGATGCGCTCTGCAGTACGACATCGCCCCCAAGAATGTACAGGGGTCCCGACATATCCCCACAGGGACTGGCTGTTACGATATTCCCAATAACCGTCGCCCTGTTTCTGAGCTGAAACGTAGCCAGTTCTTCACCAGCCGTATGCAGGATTGGAAATTCTTTCTTGACGTGCGGATATTCAAGCAACTCGTTAATTGTGACACACGCACCAATTGAGAGACCTTCCGATGCAGACCACTTTAACTCCCTGAGTTCCGCAATACCTTTCAGGTCGAGTACGTGAACGGGCTTCACAAGCCCGGCTCTAATTACAACAAACAGATCCGTTCCACCCGAGAATACCGCTGTATCCGGCCCGTGCTGAGCCAAAAAGTTCAGTGCTTCCTCAAGTGTCTCGGGTCGGTGATACGAAAAATCATGCAGCATACAACGCCACCTTTCCCTCCCCCGCCGTGAACTGCATTTCCGTTACAAACAAAAAACCCGGCATCGCAACACAATGCAGGATATTTTGAACCGCTTAATTCACGGAAACGCTACCGAGGGATGAGTCCTCTATTGTAGTCCAGCTGTTAACCTTGTCAAGAGAAAGAAAAGCCTCCAGAATACAGGTATGAGACAGCGCAACGATAGCAAGCAGCCGTATTTTCGGTTACTGGTTGCAACAACC
Organism: Alkalispirochaeta sp.; assembly: GCA_041677905.1. Classification (GTDB taxonomy): domain Bacteria; phylum Spirochaetota; class Spirochaetia; order DSM-27196; family Alkalispirochaetaceae; genus Alkalispirochaeta. The sequence continues at coordinate 10,159 of JBAYPC010000010.1, forward strand.
ATGGCAGTAGTTTTTCTGGGTACAACCGTGTTGCCTCTGGCAGCAGCTGAGGAACGGACCGTCGTCGACGCACTGGATCGATCGGTCCAGATACCGTCGGACCCACAGCGGATAGTCACCGCCGGCCGAGCCGTTCTGATGATCGCCGATGTACTCTATGCTTTCCCCGGTGTTCCCGACCGAATCGTAGGCATCGGCCGCATCAGCCAGGGAGCCGGCAGCTTTCCTCAGGCCCTGGATCCACGGTTCAGCGAAAAGACCCTCTTTGAACGTAACGTCGGCCCCGAACAGATTGTCGCGGCGGCGCCGGACCTGGTCATCCTGAAGACCTTTATGAGGGATTCCCTCGGTCGACCGCTGGAGCAACTCGGTATCCCCGTACTGTACGTCGAACTGGAAACTCCGGAACAGTACGAACGGGATATAGCCCTCCTTGGTACCGCCCTGGGAGAAACAGAACGGGCACAGGAGCTGGTACATTACTTCAAGACAAATCGGGAAAAAATTGAGACAACGACCGGCCGAATTGCCGAATCTGAAAAGCCCTCGACCCTTCTGTTGTACTACCGCAGTTCCGGAAACGACGTGTCCTTTCAGGTTCCCCCACGCAGCTGGATTCAAACACAGATCGTACTCTCCGCCGGCGGAAAACCGGTATGGACGAAAGCAGTAACCGGCAACGGTTGGCAGACCGTCGGGCTCGAACAGATCGCCGCGTGGGACCCGGAAGTCATTCTACTGGTTGCCTACAACGACAACCCCGATGAAATCCGGGACCGCCTGATAATGGACCCCAATTGGGAGGCCTTGAAGGCGATACGGAGCGGTTCGTTTGTCGCCTTTCCCGGCGACTATTACAGCTGGGACCAGCCTGATACCCGGTGGATTTTGGGACTCCAGTGGACGGCAGCTCAGCTGCACCCCGATCAATTTCCGGGATTCACCGGCCGAAAAGCCGCACAGGCTTTCTTTTCAGAACTCTACGGCATGGACGGCGGTACATTCGAACGCATCATCGTGCCGACCCTGACTGGAGCCGTGGACTGAGCGGGCCATACCGGCAGGAGCGACGACATCTACAGCTAATTGCCCTGGGGACCCTTTTGCTGGTGGTCATTGCCGCGTTCACCGGAAGATATCCTCGGGCCGGTATTACCTGGCCCACAGAGTTCATCGACGACCCCCTGGGTATGCGCCTGCTTCTGGGACTGCGACTCCCGCGGGTTATTGCAGGCGTACTCCTTGGAGCTGGCCTGGGCGGTGCCGGGGCGGTCATGCAGATGCTCTTTGGAAACCCGCTGGTCGAACCAGGTATGATCGGTGTCTCTCAGGGAGCCGGGTTCGGTGCAGTTCTGGCAATCGTGGCCGGTGCCGGCGCAGCGTGGCAAATTCAGATCAGTGCCACAATCTGCGCTCTCATCGGCCTGGCGATAGCCTACCAAGTCGCACGCCGTCTCCGTTTCGGTGGCTGGGTTCTACGGCTTATCCTGTCGGGGCTCGCCGTTTCGGCTCTCTTTTCTGCCGGAATTGGCCTGTTGAAGTTCGTTGCCGACCCTCTCAACGAGTTGCCGGAAATAACATTCTGGCTCCTTGGGGGGATATGGAACACCAACTGGCCCGGCCTGCTCCGAATGGCACCGGGAGTAATAGTCGGAATTGCCGTGGTTCTCGCCGGACGGCGTCGTTTGAATTTACTGACACTGCACGACCGGATTTCCTTTTCTCTGGGGGCCGATCCCGACCGGGAACGGTTACTGTTTCTCACTGCCGCCACCGTACCGGTGGCCATACTGGTTGCCTACGCCGGCATCATATCCTGGGTTGGATTGCTTATCCCCCACGCCGCCCGGCGCGTCTTTCGGGCCGACGCGGTTATCTCCGTACCGGCGTCTATGCTTATGGGGGCGGCGTTTGTCCTGGTGGCCGACACATTCGCTCGGACGGTGGTATCCGGTGAAATCCCTCTGGGAATCGTCACCGCTTTTTTTGGGGCGATTGGCTTTATCGCGCTCCTGCTAACCCATAACATCAGGATGACCAAATGACGAAAAACACCGGAGCTGACGTCTCACCGGCGGTAACGGTACAGAACGCGTCGTTCGCCTACACCGACGGTCTGCCTGTTCTTTCGTCGTTGTCTCTTTCAATTTCGACCGGTCGGGTGACGGCAATTCTCGGCCCCAACGGTGTCGGCAAGACGACCCTTCTCAACATGATTCTCGGCTGGATTCGACCGTCCGAAGGCGCCGTTCTCCTTTTCGGCCAATCCCTGACCTCCATGAGCCGTCGTGATGCGGGTCGCACCGTTTCCATCGTTCCCCAGGACGAACACCTGGCATTCGAGTACTCCCTCCTGGATTACGTACTCCTCGGCCGCAGCCCTCATCTGAATGCACTGGCCTTGCCGGGGCAGCAAGACATCGCCATGGCCGACCGATGCCTCAAGCGCGTCGGTATGTACGAGCGCCGCTTCGATCCGGTCACAGATATCAGCGGGGGAGAAAAGCAACTCGTCCTTCTGGCCCGATCCTTGTGCCAGGAACCGCGCCTGCTCCTCCTGGACGAACCGTCGGCCCACCTCGATATCGCCAATAAAAGGCGGCTGGTCAACCTCATTCAAGACCTTCGGAACACCGGTGTCACCGTGGTTCTCACAACCCATGACCCGGATTTTGCGGCCGTTACCTCCGACGAAATCGTGCTGCTCTCCGACGGCAATCTTCTGGCGCAGGGTGCCCCGTCGGAAGTAATGACATCTGCCCTGCTGTCGGCGGCGTTCCGTATCCCTTTACAGGTCGACTGGCAGAACAACCATCCCCATATCATCTGGTGAGGATATCATCTGGTGAGGATATTTCGGTAACTTTCACACCCAACGATGCGAACTATATAGAGCGACTGTCTGGTTTACCGGTGTTCTTTCGCCCGCTGCATCGCCCGTTCAATAGACTCGTACCCGGTGCAGCGACAGATATTGGACTGGAGCCAGTCCACCGTCGTTGCCCTGTCCGCGTCGGGATACCGGTGAAGCAGCGCGTCGGCATTGTTGATAAAACCGGGGGTACAGTACCCACACTGAAAGCCCTGTTCTTCGGCAAACGCGTGACGGACAGGGCTGTCCGTCAGCCCCTCAACGGTGGTAATCTCCCGGTCATCAACATCTACCGCAAGGGTATAGCACGATTTCGTCGGGACACCGTCGACCTGAACCGTACAGGCGCCACAGTCACCGTTTTCGCACCCCAGCTTGGTCCCGGTTAACCCGACGTTCCGTCGTAAAGTGTGCAGCAAGGTATCTGCCGGGTTAACCCACACCTTCCGGTCTTCTCCGTTAATGCGCAGAATCAACTCAGTCATCTTTTCGTACGTCTTCATGGCCTCATTCCTTTTTCGCCCCTGCACCACCTGCCGGTACAAGCTGCGCCAGCCGCTCAATCCCCGCTGCCAGACTCTGGACCGTTACGTCACGGCGGTACTCCCGGCTTCCCCGGAAGTCGTCCTTGTACTTGTACATCTGGGCGTCCAGAGCGGCCGCCGCGCGGCGTACAAGCTCTTCACCGCTCAGCCCGCTCACATCCGAATCCGAAGCCGAAGCGTCCGTATCGTTCAGCACCGCTTCAGCCAGTGAGGCCCGTACGGGATGCCCAAAGGTCCCGGTCAGGGCCAACCGGTACTCTCCGTCAAGACGGGCCAGAACAAGGGTCACCAGGGGATAGGCCACCCGAGGATCCTGCGTCCGTCGGCTGTAGTACCAACCACCCCGGTCCCCGGAAGCCCACGCTTCTACAGGTCCCCAGCCTCTGTCGGACACGGTCATACCATGACCTTCCAGCCCGCTAACGACGCCGCCATCAAGGCTCAACGACAGGATCAACTCACCGTCCCGTAATTTTAGTTTTTTGTTAAAACGAACCGTGACGAGCTCCTGTTCCGAAACGGCACTTGCCCCAGCAGCCTCAGCAGCAGCATCAGCTGGCACAGTAGCATAAACAGCGTCTCCGCCAACCGTCTCCATCTGTCCATCCAGCAGCAAAAACGGCAGCACCGCCTCCCGGTACGGTAACATCCCGCAGATGTTCCCCCCCAGGGTAATGGAGTTCCGAACGGTCCGGTCGGCAATACCGGCACAACACCGACTCAGCAGACCACAACGACCACCGTCGGTCACCTCAGACAACCGCAAAGCGCTGCCCCAGACCAGCCGGTCACCCGCTGCTCCGGTAGTACCGCCACTCGGTATCTGCCGCGCCTCAGGAATCCGCTTGTAGTCGATGACCCGATCCACCTTCAGTTTGTTTTCCCGGGCCAAGGTCACAATCTCCGTACCGCCCCCGAAAAAAACAGGTTTCTCACCGGCACCAACCGCGTCATTCCAGACCGCCACCGCCTCTTCCGGTGTTTCAACCCGCGTATACGCCACTTCATAGGGAATCATTTCGCACCCCCCTTCGGGCTTGCATCCGCGTTCACGTCTGCATCCCCGTCCTGCATCACCGTCCACAGGTACTCCGGCGTAATGGGCAGCCGGTTCACCTGCCGCCCCACAGCTCGGGAAGCCGCAGAGGCGAGCGCCCCAGGCATTCCAAGAATACCCTGCTCACCCAGGCCCCGGGCGCCAAACGGCCCGTCCCCCTGGGGAGATTCCACAAAGTCCACAACGTACTCAGGCTCTTCACCGTAGCGCATCACCTTGTAGTCCCGGAGCTTTCCATTGAGCACCCGTTCCCGGGAGTCAAAGAGAAACCCGTCTCTGATGGAATAGCCGATTCCCATAGCCATGGCGCCAACAACCTGACCCCGGGCAAGATCCGGGTTAATCACCCGCCCCACGTCCATGGAACAGACACTCTTCAGCACCCGGAAAGACCCGTCCCGCCGGTCCAGCTCAATCTCAACCGCCTCGGCCCCCAGAGTCCACTCCAGCCCCGGCCGACCTGCACCCGTTTCCGGGTCCAGATTACTCAAGTGGCGGGCGATGTACTTACCCCGGCCAATAACCGGACCACCGATGGCCGTCCCATCGGGATAGACATACCCCAGAACCACCTCCGACAGAGACAGCCCCTTTTCAGGGTCATCCCGAAGAAACACCCGACCACCGGAAACGGCAAGGTCCTCCTCCGGTGCCCGCAGCGGCGCCGAAGCGACCCGCTTGATCTGCTCCACCGCGTCGTCCACCGCGGCAATAGCCGCCCGACCGGCCATAAACAGCGACCGACTGGCCGCCGTAGTCCAGTCATGCGTAGACCGGTCCGTTGCAACCTCCCGAACCGCGTGCACCATAGCCGGGTCCATACCCAGCCGCTCAGCGACAATCTGGGCTATTCCCGTATGAACACCCTGCCCAATTTCCACAACCCCGGTCACCACATTTACCGAGCCGTCGTCGTTAAAACTCACTATCGCCCCGGCGTCGGTAAAGGTGGGAATGACAGGAGCCTTCCAGTAACACGAAAACCCCTTCGCCCGAACGCGGTGTTCGTCCACCACCGTCACATTCGGATCGGACGACCCAGTGGGATCACCAGACCCGGACCCACCGGCCCCGCTCACCCACCCGATGTGCCGCGCCGCCCGGTCGATACACTCCCGCAAGTCCCCCGTATTGGCGTCCAGCACATCCTGTGACGGCGTCTGGTCGCCGGCGGCCACCGCGTTCTTCCGACGCAGCTCCACCGGGTCCATCCCCAGCTTCTCCGCCAGCACATCCATCGACCGTTCCACCGCGTAGCTCAGCTCGATATGACCGAACCCGCGAAACGCCGTGGCAAAAGGATGGTTGGTATAGACACAGTAACTGTCGGCCTTCAAGTTTGGAATGTTGTACGGCCCGGTGCACGCATACCCCAAGGCCCGACTGATGTTCACCGCATAGTCCGCATACCCACCCGAATCCAGAAGGTACTCGATCTCAGCGACAACCAGCGTCCCGTCCTTCCGGGCACCCAGCTTGATCGTCGATTCAAGCCCCGCCCCACCGGGAGACCCAACCATATCCTGCTCCCGACTGTTGGCCACCCGCACCGGACGCCCACCCAGCTCCCGGGACAAGAGATACGCCAGCGGTTCCAGCTGAATCCCCGCCTTCCCGCCAAAGGCCCCACCAACCTCGCCAACCTGAATCACCAGCTTCCCCGGAGAAATACCAAAGACATCACTCATGATCGTCCGAACACCGTAGGGACTCTGCGTCGACGTCCTGATCACAACCGTGCCGTCCGACCGAATCTCCGCCACCGCAATCCGCGGCTCCATCGCCGCATGGTCCCTCGGAGGAAACCCGCACGTCTCCTCAACCACCACATCTGCCCCGGCAAACCCCGCAGCCACATCACCCTTACGCATCTTCGTGTGGTGCGCCACATTCGACCCCGGCTCCGGCATAATCGCCGGAATATGGACATACTCCCCCATCTCCGGGTGAATCACCGGCGCATCCGAAGCCATACCTTCCCGAGGATTACGGACAATCGGAAGTTCATCATATTTAATTGATATTGAAGCTGCCGCTTTCTGCGCAGTCCGTTCGTCATCTGCCACAACCGCAACCACCGGTTCACCAAAGTACCGGACCCGGTCAATAGCAAGGGCAGGTTTGTCCCCAAGGTATAACCCGACCCGGTAGGGAAAGTCACGCCCGGAAAACACCCCCCGGACCCCCGGCATCGCCTCAGCTTTGGAGCTGTCGATCTCGCGGATAACCCCGTGGGCAATTTTGCTGCTTACCACAGCGGCGTACAGCATACCCGGCAATAGAAAGTCGTCGGTGAAACGCGTCTTTCCCGTCGTCTTGTCCTGCCCGTCCTGCCGGGGAACACTGACCCCCAGCACCGTCTCAGACTTCACGTCAGCCATTCACACCCTCCATGAGGCTATAAGGTTACTGCGCCAAATCTCGGGACGTCAACGAAAGAACCGCACCAACCGACAAATTATGACTGATCCGGTTTGTTTTTCATCTCTTCCAACATCGCATCAACCCGTTCCGCCGCAATCGCCTCGATCTCGTGCATAAAATCAAACATGTTGGGCACAGCATGACCAAACGACACAGGCTGCTGTTCCTCCTGGGGCGTCCGGACGCGCCGAATCAGCATCTCCTCGGGCTCGCGTATCCGGACGTCAACGTACCGACCGGTGGGCACCACATCCCGGGCGCCGACATTCCGCAGCGAAGAGAGAACCACAAACACGTCGGCCAGATCGTCCCGGTTCTCACAGAGAGTGTAGCGGTAGTAACAGTCACCACTCTCCAGAAGCTCCCGGATAGGACGGTTGGCCGCCGCCTCCGGGTCCGCCTCAAACCGCAGCGTATGGCGCACCCCGCCCAGCCAGGCGGCCCCCATTTTCAGAATCCGGGGAACCCGGGAGTTTTCCAGATGGTAGAGCTCCCATATCCCGGACATCGCCGGAACCGACGCGTTAATCCTCTGCCGGGAAATCCCCTCCATAACGGACCAGGAAATCGTGAAATAGGCGCGGTCACGGCGCACCTGTTTGACAACGGAAGGGACCTTTTCAGTAGCCATCGGACCGATCCCTACCGCTGCCGCATCGTCAGCATCCGAATCGTACCCTGCAGCTCCTTG
>JBAYPC010000011.1:0-16987 GCA_041677905.1 Alkalispirochaeta sp.
CACCTGACGGTACCCCACCCCCGCCACGGAACACCCCTGACGATCACCGCCCCCCTTCCGGACACGGCGGTTTGGCGACATGTGGCGGAAATTATCAGTTCCGGGGGTCTCTCCCCAAAAGACGTTTTTCCAGAGCGTTCAGCACCGAGTGTATGAGGTGGGCGTCCGATTCGGAGGCGACGGTAACCCGCTCCAGAATACGGGTGAATATCGCTCTCCCCGGTTCAAACCCCAATTCCGGCAGAATATCTCGAGCCTTATCGTGAATGGCGCGTATACTTCCTTTTGTCTGCGATAAAACGCCGCTTTGTTCCGTCGGCAAGACGAGCGATGACAGAACATAGGTGTATACCATCACCGCCTGCCCCAGATTCAGCGATGGATAGGTGGCTCCCATGGGAACGGTGCTGATAACGTCACAGAGATCCAGCTCCTCGTTGCTCAACCCCCGTTCTTCAGGACCAAATACGACGGCGGTTCTCATGGCCTCCGGTCCCCGCTGCAGTATCTTCACCAGTTCATCGGGCGAACAGAACTCCAGGCGCTTTCCCCGTCGCCGGCCCGTAGTGCCGATTACCCGGTCGCAGTCGCCAAGCGCTGCTTTTAACGTGGGCCGCCGTTGCGCCCGCTCCAGAATATCGGTAGAACCGTGGGCGAACGCCCGGGCTTCCTCACTCTCAAGCGGGACCTCCCCGGCCGACTCCACCACCCGGAGATCTACAAACCCCATCGTCTTCATGGCCCGGGCGGCGGCGCCGATGTTGCCGCCCCTGCCCGGTTCGACCAGGACGACACACCAGTCAGCCAACGCGCCTCCCGTAACCGGTCCGGTGGTTTTTTGGAATATCGTAGAAATAGAGCTCCCCCAGAGGTGACGTAGGCAGGATCTCTTCAAAGGCGATCCGGGCGACCCCCAGAGTGGGCATATCTCCGATTTGAACACCCGCAAGGAGGGAAACGGCTTCGGCGATTCCGGGGTTGTGTCCGCAGAGCCACACTTCGTCAAACTCCATAAGGGCGGAATAGGCAAAATCCCACAGCTCGTCGGCCTCGGCCAGGTAGAGTCCCCGGTGTTCCTCCGGCGTTGGATAGGATACGCCCCCGGAAGCCTCGGCCGCCGGTAGTAAAAGTTTCAGCGTCTCTCTGGCCCGTTGTGCCGGACTGGAGAGCACCATCTCCGGCGGGGGTATTAAACCGCCCAGGACAGTCCCCATCCGTCCGCTGTCTTCCCGCCCCCGGTCGTTGAGAACCCGGTCGATATCGCCGCCGGCGCCCTTCTCGCGCGACGCTTTCGCGTGGCGGATCAGTGTCAGGTACTTCATCGGTAACCCCGTTTGAAGAGTTCTTCCAGAACTCGGCCCATGGACGTAATGTCCGACAGTGCAGCGGTCTCTCTAATGGAGTGCATGGCAAGCATAGGAATCCCGATATCAACACTCGGCACAGAGAGGCGGGACGCCACCGCCGGTCCAATGGTGGAACCGGCGGTAATATCCGACCGGTTCTGCAGATACTGCAGGGGTACACCGCGTTCATCACATACGGAGGCAAACCAGGCGCTCGGTTCCAGTTCCGTTGCGTAGCGGCGAACGGCACTTTTCTTTATTACTGGACCTCTGCCCAACAGCGGCGCATACCCGGGGTCATGTTTGTCTGCGTAGTTGGGATGTCGGCCATGGGCACAGTCGTTGGACAGCAGTACTGAACGGCTGAGCACCGCTTCCATATCGACGGAACCGCCGTGAAGGGCTTTCAGGAAGCGGGTCAACGTGTGCCGCGTTATGTCTCCGGCTGCGCCAAAGGCGGTGGTACTTCCGATTTCCTCGTGGTCGTAGAAAATGGCCATGGCCGAATGGGCCGTTTCTACAGAAGCGGCACCGGTAAAACCGTCAAGGACCGCTATGCAGCCGGCCAGGTTATCGATGCGTCCTGAGGTGACCATATCCTGTCCCCGACCGATAAACGACGCCGCTTCGGCGGAGACCAGCTGCAGTTCCATGTCGACAAGGTCGTCCGGTGAGATACCGGCGGCCTCGGCCACCATAGTCCGGAAATACGTCTGTCCGTCAATGTCGCCGTCGACATCACCGGGTGCCGCTGAGGCGTCAATCGGAATGAGCGCTTTCAGATGGTCCTGCCGATTGTAACTGAGTGATTCATTTACTTCCCGGTTGAAGTGTATCGCCAGATTAGGAATGACCGCCCATGGTCGGCGGGTTGAAAACAGTCTGACCTCCGGTACCCCTGCTTCCGCGTTTTTTACGGCAATTCGACCGGCTATCGCAAGATTTCGGTCGATCCAGGTGGCTAAGATGGGCCCGCCGTATACCTCTACCGGAACCTGCACAAACCCATCGGTGATTTTTGCGGACCGGTCCTTTAACTGCAGGCCTGGACTATCCGTATGGGCAGCTCCGATAACTATGGACGCCTCTTCAGGTCCGGCCGTCCCGGCCCTGAAGGCGACGACGGTACCTCCCGTCACAATGTGAACCGTTTCCCCCCGTTTAATCGCCCATGACTGTCTCATGTCCAGCTCCCGGGACCCCGACTCGACAAGCCTGGCGGCTATTTCGGCGGAAACGTGGCCGGAGGTCAGGCCTGTATCGAGAAAACGGATCATTTCAGATGGTATCATGCTGTGCTGCTTCCTTTCATTTGGTCCCGGAAGAATAGCACACCCGGGCTCTTTCGTACAAAGCACTGCACCGGACAAAAAAAAGCCCTGTAGAGCAATTTGTTTCCTCTACAAGGCTCGGTTTGTGGGCGAAGACGGGCTTGAACCGCCGACATCCTGCTTGTAAGGCAGGCGCTCTCCCAACTGAGCTATTCGCCCTTAAGTTTGCGGAACGTACCATGAGGCTGACATTTCTGTCAATACACGGTAAGATCGGCAGACATCTATGACACGTAAAATACGCAATATCGGAATTATGGCGCATATAGACGCCGGTAAGACAACTACAACGGAACGCATTCTCTACTACACGGGAAAATCCCATCGCATAGGCGAGGTCGATGATGGTGCCGCAACGATGGACTGGATGGTTCAGGAACAGGATCGTGGTATAACCATCAGCTCCGCCGCCACCCAGATAGAGTGGAAAGATCACCTCATCAACATTATCGATACCCCAGGGCACGTGGACTTCACCGCAGAAGTGGAGCGCAGCCTTCGCGTGTTGGACGGCGCCGTTGCAATTTTCTGCGCCGTCGGAGGTGTGGAGCCCCAATCCGAGACGGTCTGGCATCAGGCCGATGCCTATGAGGTGCCCCGCATCGCTTTTATCAACAAGATGGACCGAATTGGGGCAGACTTCTTTGCCGTCCTCGATGAAATTCATGACAAACTGAAAGCCCATCCGGTGCCCCTTTTTCTTCCCATCGGCAGAGAAAATGAGTTTGAAGGCACCATTGATCTGATCGGGATGGAAGAACTTCACTGGATCGACGTAGAGTACGGGAAATCTTTCGAAAAACGCCCAATTCGACCGGAGCTGCAGCCGTTGGCCGATCAGTGGCGTGAAAAATTGATGGACACCGTCAGTACCTGGTCCGACGAAATTACTGAACTTCTTCTGGACGAAAAACCGGTACCGGAAGAACTGATTCGAGCGACGTTACGCCGAAAAACTCTGGACAGGGAGCTTCTGCCCGTGTTTGTCGGGGCCAGTCTCAGAAATATCGGCGTTCAGCCCCTGATAGACGGAATCGTCGACTTCTTGCCCGCCCCGGATGAACTCCCTCCCATTGAAGGGCTCCATCCAAAAAAAGGAGAACCGGTTCAGATTGCACGCGTTCTTGACGGACAGGCGGTGGCGATGGTCTTCAAAATACAGACCGATCGCGAAGCGAGAAGCCTCTCCTATGTCCGGGTCTATCAAGGTACAATCAAGTCCGGTATGGCCGTGTACAACCACAACCAGGGCAAACGGGAACGGGTAAACCGGATACTCCGGATGCATTCCAACCGGACCGAACAGGTCGATCGAATTGAAGCGGGTAATATCGGTGTCATAGTCGGTTTTAAACTTGCCCAGACCGGGGACACCATCGGCAGCGAGGGGTTTCCCGTCGTCCTGGAGCGAATGCACTTTCCCCAACCGGTTATTTCCGTCGCCATTGAACCGCAAACCCTCAGTGAACGGGACCGTTTGAAAGAAGTTCTGCAGTTATTGACCCGGGAAGACCCTACCTTTATCTGGAAAGAAGACGACGATACGGGTGAACTGGTCATCTCCGGCATGGGTGAACTGCACCTGGACGTCCTGGTTACCCGAATTATCGATGACTACAGTGTCCGGGCGAAAGTCGGTAATCCTCAAGTCACCTATCGCGAGAGTGTTACCGCCTCAAACGAACACAGAGAGATTTTTCACAAGATCATCGGCGGCAAGGAGAATCACGCCGAGGTGTTGTTGCGGGTATCCCCGCGGAAGCGCGGCGAAGGCAACCACTTTGAAAACCTTGTTTCACCGGAAAAACTGCCCAAACAGTTTGCCGCTGCCTGTGAACGGGGCATCCTTGGGGGCTTCTCTTCAGGAATACGTCTCGGTTATCCCGGAATTGACATCGCCGTGGAACTGGTCGATGCAACTTACGACGAACAGACGGCCACGGAATTCGCCTTCGAAGCGGCAGGATCTCACGGTTTCGATAACGCATGCAATGGTGCATCACCGGTTTTACTCGAACCGGTCATGAAGGTAGACGTGCTCGTTCCGAAAGAGTTTATGGGTGAGGCTATTAACGGCATTACAACCAGAAACGGTATTGTCCATTCCGTGGAAAGCCGCCCCAGTGTTGAACACATTATCGCCCAAGCGCCGTTACGGAAGATGTTCGGGTATAGTACAGCCTTGAGGAGCGCTACACAGGGGCGGGGCAACTACGCAATGGAGTTTTCACATTTTGCCCCCAGCGATCAGGCGTGATTCGGTAAATAATTCTTGACACGTTCGTTTGAGCGTTCGACAATAGACGTTTATACATCTCAGGAGGTGCGTTCATGGCGTACAGCACAGAAAAGATTCGAAACATCGCGGTTGCAGGGCACGGAGCGACCGGAAAAACCACCTTTGTTGAACGGCTTCTGGTTGCCGGCAAGGCAATTCCGGAGGCAGCGACAATAGAGTCGGGGAAAACCGTCAGCGATCATACCCCGGAAGAAATTGAGAACGGTATTTCAATCCACACCACTCTCTCCTATGTTGAATGGAGTGATCACAAGATCAACATCCTTGACACCCCCGGTGCTTCAGACTTTGTCGGTGAAGTTGTAACGGCATTTCGCACTTCCGAATCGGTCATAATGATGATTGCAGCTCGTGCGGGAATCCAGATCGAGACGATCAAGTTGTGGAGACGTCTGGACAACAGAAATCTGCCTCGAATCGTCTATATAAACAGAATGGATGAAGACCGAGCTGACTATGAGTCGATCTTCAACGATCTTCGTGAGAAGTTTGACGTGACCGTTGTGCCTATAACGATACCTGTCGGTCAGGGCGCCGATTTTACCGGTGTAATTGATCTTATCGGTATGAAATACTGGGCGTCCGGTGAAGGCGGTGCCACAGATATCCCTGCCGAAATGATGGATCAGGTTGAAGAATACCGGACCTTGCTCGTGGAAGCAGCCGCCGAAGGTGACGATGAACTCACCATGAAGTACCTCGAAGACGAAACCCTTTCTGAAGAAGAGGTTTGCCGAGGGATTACCGTTGGTTTACGTGAAAACAAAATTGTCCCTGTCTTCAGCGGCAGCGCCCTGCAGAACGCCGGTGTCGATGTCTTTCTGGACTTTCTTACCTGGGCAGCACCGTCACCTGCGGGCGGGAGGGAGGTCGTTGTCGACCAGGAAGGGAATGAATCGGAGTTTCCTATTTCCGTGGACAGCCCTTTTTCGGCTATGAACTTTAAGACGACCCTGGATCAGTTCAGCGGTAAACTCTCGTTTGTTAAAGTTATGGGCGGTGTTCTCAAGGCGGACACGGAATTTGTTATCGGAACAAACGGTAAAAAACAGAAAGCCGGAAAGATTCACACCGCTCTTGGAAAGAAACTGGTTGAAGTGTCGGAGCTGGCCGCCGGCGATATCGGTATCATGTCCAAGATTGTTGAAGCTCGGACAAACGACACATTTCGGTCCCCGGACCAGTACGTACATTTTCGGCCTCTCGCCCTGCCCCAACCGGTGTACACCCTGGCGATTTCTGCGGTAAGCAAAAAGGACGAAGACAAGCTGAACGAACAGCTCGTCCGAGTGACTGAAGAAGACAAGACGTTCACGGTATCGTTTGATCCGGAAACTCACGAGACGGTCATTGCAGGCATGGGTGAACTGCACATCAACACCATCCTTAACAAGATCAAGAACCTGTACAAAATCGAGATCGAAACGAGACCACCCCGCGTTCCCTACCGCGAGACGATTACCAAATCTACCGAGACAAACTATCGGCACAAAAAACAGTCCGGTGGGCATGGCCAGTTCGGCGAGGTACATATCCGAGTCCGCCCACTCGAACGGGGGCAGGAATACGACTTTGCCAATGAGATCAAGGGAGGAACCGTTTCCAAGGGTTACATCCCCGGCATTGAAAAAGGTCTGCACGAAGCGATGGAACACGGCGTTCTGGCGGGATATCCCGTTTGCGACGTCGGTATTGTCCTCTTTGACGGGAAGGAACACCCCGTCGATTCTTCAGAAATGGCGTTCAAAATCGCCGCTCGTGGCGCACTGCGGCAGGCCATGGAAAAATGTGGACCGGTTCTTCTGGAACCGATTATGAAGCTCTCGGTCTTTATCGAAGATCAGTATCTCGGCGACATCCTGTCCGATCTTAGTTCAAAACGGGGTCGCGTCCTGGGGCAGGATCAGCTTGGTGGAGGTATCGTGGAGATAAACGCCCTTGTGCCGCAGGCAGATCTTCTGAGATACGCAATTGACTTGAAGTCAATGACCGCCGGTACCGGCAGTTTTGAAGTGGCATTCAGCCATTACGATCCGGTTCAGGGTAAGAACGCTGAAGAGATCATCGCCGCATCAACCTACCGCCGCGAAGAAGAATAGCGGCAGAGGACCCTGTGCAGAGGACCCTGTAACGACAAAAAGGACGGCCCGGTGGCCGTCCTTTTTTGTTCATCGTGCCAGACCGATCACCGGCTGGTTATGGGCGTATAACCTCGATGCTTAAGGACGTTTTTGTAGGCCGGTCGGATTATCCTTCCGCCGCTGACTATTTCTTCCAGTCGATGGGCCGCCCAGCCGGAAATACGAGCTACCGCAAAAATGGGAGTGTACAGTTCCGCCGGTATACCCAACATCGAATAGACAAACCCGGAGTAAAAATCCACGTTGGGAGCGATGATCCGGTCGGTGTTTTTCTCTTCCTGAAATATTTTTGGCGTCAGTTCAGCCATTTTTTGGTACAGCCCATATTCTTCTTCATGCCCACTCTCCATCGCGAGTTCCCGGGCCTTTTCTTCAAGAAGTACCGCCCGGGGATCGGAAAGGGTGTACACCGCGTGGCCGATACCGTAGATCAATCCGGAACCGTCAAAAGACTCCTTCCGCATCACTTTACGGATATACTCTCCGACCTCTGTATCGCTGCTCCAGTCTTTGACGTTCGCCTGTACGTCCGAAATCATCTCACGAACTCGTCGGGCGGCACCACCGTGTCTGGCCCCTTTCAGTGATCCAACGGCTGCCGCAACGGCGCTGTACGTGTCGGTATGAGCCGAAGAGACTACGTTGATTGTGAACGAACTGTTGTTACCGCCGCCGTGCTCTGCATGCAGGACCAGGGCCAGGTCAAGGATTTCAGCTTCCAGAGGGGTAAAGCTCTGATCCGGCCGTATCATTGCCAGGAGGTTCTCCGCTGTAGATCGTTCCGGATCCGGGGCGTGGATGTACAGGCTCTCACCGTGAAAATAGTGTCGTAACGCCTGGTAGCCGTAGGCAACCATGGTGGGAAACCGGGCGATCAGCTCGACAACCTGTCGCAACACGTTCTCTACGGAATGATCATCCGCCTGATCATCATATGAATACGCCACAAGGACGGAACGGGCGAGTTTGTTCATGATGTCCCGACTGGGAGCCCTGAGAATCATGTCTTCGGTAAAACGGTCCGGAAGGGATCGGAGGGACCCAATCACTTCCCTGAGCTGGTCCAACTCTTCTCGGGAGGGAAGTTCACCGAAGAGGAGCAAATACACCGTTTCGGCAAAACCAAAACGACCGTCCTGCTGAAAACCGCGTACGATGTCCTGAATACTGATTCCCCGATACCACAACCCGCCGTGGTCAGGAACCCGTTCCTGATCGTCAATGATATACCCGTGGACTTCACCGACTTCGGTGAGACCGACCAGTACACCCGTACCGTCCTCATTTCTGAGGCCCTGCTTTGTGTTGAACCGTTTGTGCAGTTCGGCAGGAATTGAGTTTCGCTTGTTCGCCAAAGCCGCGTTTTTGGCAAAGTATTCGCTGTTGTTCATTTTTGGGACGATAGCATATCTCTCGAATTATGAATAGCGGCGGTACATCAATTCAAAAATGTGGTGTCCTTTTGCCAGCCCTTTTCGTTCAAAGGCGGTCTGGGGACGCCATTTCACCGCATCTGCGGGAGCGAACCCGTCGTAATCATTTTGAAAAGCTTGCGATGTCGCCATGACCTCCAGCATCTGCATCGCGTAGTCTTCCCAGTCCGTTACCATATAGAGATACCCGCCACCCTTCAAAAGGGGGGCAACCATTTCCGGGAAACCACTGCGCACCAACCGGCGCTTGTGGTGTTTCGCTTTGGGCCAGGGATCCGGAAAAAAGAGGTGAATACCGTCGAGACTGTCCGGTCGAATCATATTACGGCATACTTCTACCGCATCGTGGGGTATGATCCGCACGTTTGTGATCTGTTGTCTGTCCAGGTCCAGCAGTAATCGCCCTATTCCCGGTTTGTGAACCTCTACCCCGAGAAAATTCCTGTCGGGCCATCGCGCTGCCAGCTCAGCCAGTTCCCGGCCCATACCAAAACCGATATCGAGTATGAGCGGAGCGGCAGGTCCGTTCGGGAAAAACGCAGCAGCGTCGAAGTTGGTATCATCCGTGTACGGCAGGATATACGTGTCACCGTGTTGTTCCCATCCTCGCCGCTGAGCACCGCTCATCCGGCTCGTCCGTATAACATAACTGCGAATGGTCCCGAGTGTTTGTCCCTCTTCTTTCGTCTTCATTGATCTTGTGGTGTTCCCCCATCCGGTACTACAAAAGCTGAACCAGACGTCCCCGGATAAACTCCGATTTTTCTTTAAGACCGACCTTCCCGGTATCCATTATCAGCACGTTCGGATGGTGCGGGTCCAGTCGAACGGTCCCGCCGGAATTACCGATAAGTGAAAGCACGCGATCCACTGAGATCGCCGCTACTTTACCGAATTCAACGTGTAATTTGCCCCTTCGTTCCTTCATCGAAGCTATTTTGAGTCGCGAAGCCAGTATTCTGATTTCTGAAAGTGCCAGAAGACTGTGCACCTCGTCGGGCATAGATCCAAAACGATCTTCGATTTCGCCGACCAGCGCCTCCAGCTCAGATTCGGACCCGACCGACGCAATTTTTTTGTAGACTTCCATCTTTTCCATCGGTTCATCTATATAACCCGATGGAATAAAGCCGCTGTACTCCAGTTCAAGGTAGACTTCATCGACCAGTTCCTGACCATCTTCTTCACCGCGCCGTTCGATGGCGTCTTCCAGCAGCTTGAGATAGAGATCAAACCCCACAGAGAGGATGTCGCCGCTCTGTTGGCTGCCCAACAGGTTACCGGCGCCCCTGACTTCCAGGTCTTTTAACGCGATCTTGAAACCACTTCCAAGGGCGGTAAAGTCACCGATAATCTGGAGGCGTTTCATGGCCAGTTCCGACAGTGCCCGTTTTTCAGGGTAAAAAAGGTAGGCGTGGGCCAGGCGATCACTCCGCCCTACCCGACCACGTAGTTGGTACAACTGGGAAATACCGTACATGTCCGCCCGGTCGATGATGATCGTATTGACGTTGGGAATATCGATGCCGTTTTCAATAATCGTAGTCGCAACGAGAACCTGAAAACCGCCATGGACAAAGCGGCGCATAACCTCTTCCAGTTCATGGGCCTTCATCTGTCCGTGGGCGTACTCGATCATCACCTCCGGCAGCAGATTCCTGAGAAACTGAGTGACATTCTCAAGTGTTTCAACCCGATTATGGAGAAAAAACACCTGCCCGCCCCGGGCGACTTCCCGCCGAATAGCCTCGGCAATGTGTTCATCGTTGAACTCGGCAATTGTCGTCTGAATGGGCTGTCGGTTGTGAGGCGGCGTTGTCAGCAGTGACATATCCCGAATCTTCAACAGCGACATATGCAGCGTTCGCGGGATCGGTGTTGCCGTAAGGGTGAGACTGTCTACACTGGTCTTTAGTTCTTTCAGACGTTCCTTGGCCTTAACGCCAAAGCGCTGTTCCTCATCAACGATCAGCAGCCCAAGATCCCGAAAATGGATATCTTTCTGCAGAATCCGGTGAGTACCGATGATAATATCCACCTCTCCTGCGGCAACCCCATCGACGACTTTTCGCTGCTTTTTTTTGTCGACAAATCGCGACAGCATTTCCAGTTGAACGGGAAATCGCTCGAAGCGTTCCTGCATAGTTCCGTAGTGTTGTTCCGCAAGAATCGTTGTGGGGGCGAGGAACGCCACCTGTTTACCGCTGGCAACCGCCTTAAAAGCCGCACGTAATGCCAGTTCAGTCTTGCCGTATCCCACATCGCCGCAGATCAGGCGATCCATGGGTTGCGGTTTTTCCATGTCTTCCTTTATTTCGGCAATACAGCGCAACTGGTCTTCCGTCTCTTCGTAGGGAAAGGCGGACTCAAACTCAAGCTGCCACTCGGTGTCCGGCGGGAAGGCGTACCCTTTCACCTGCTTTCTCCGGCTGTACAGACGAATAAGTCGATCCGCCAGATCCTCCACGTTCTTTCTAACGGTGTTCTTTCGTTTTTCCCAGCTTTTACCACCAATTGTGTCAAGCCGTGGAGGGTTTCCGCCTGAGCCGATATAGCGTTGGATCAAGTTGACCTGCTCAATAGGCGTAAAGACTGTCTCTCCGTCGGCGTACTCCAGTTTGATGTAATCCCGTTCGTTACCTGCGGCCGACATCCTCTGTATTCCCTGGAACAGACCGATACCGTAGTTCACGTGGACCACATAATCGCCTTCGTCCAACTCAACAAAGGTATCAATCGGTGCACTTTCGGTCTTTTTCAGACTGGCCGGCGCCCGACGCCGACGACCAAATATCTCGTTTTCCTGGATTACGACAAGGCGCTGTTCCGGTAAGGCAAATCCACCGGAAATGTGTCCGGTCAGTACGGTCAAGTCAAAATCCTGCAGCAGGTGGGAAATCCGTTTTTGCTGAGCCTCCGTATCGGCAATGACGAAAATACGGTTTTTGCCGGCGATCAGGTTGGACAGTTCTTCCTTGAGGTAGGATACGTTACCAAAAAATGAACGCGGGGGATCACAGCTGAAACGCACCGCACCGGCGTCGTCGGAATCTACCAACGACTCAAAGAACACGGATCGTCCGGAACTGCGGTCCATCAACTCTTCCACATCTACAAAGAAACGGTCCGGCCGGGGCAAGGCCTTCCGAAAGTGCTCTTCCGCAAAGACCGATTCGTACTCCCTTCGATAGCTGTCAGACGCCGATAGAAGCCGTTGGCGATCCAACCAGACGATCCGGTGGTTATCGGCAAGATGGTCCAGAACGGTGACGTCTTCCGACATAGCCGCAGCCCAGTACGGTGCCGGCAGGGATGACTCATCTTCCAACCGGAATTCCGCCATGTCGTCCAACCGGTGACGTATTTCCGGCCACTCCCTTGCCTGCCGGCGCAGTTCTTCCAGAGATTCCTCATCCCAGATCACTTCCCTCAGGGGGTAGAGCTCGATCGATTTTACCGCAGAGGTGGAAGCCTGTGTGTCGGTGTGGAAGTACCGAATCTCCGAAATAGTATCAAAGTCAAAGACGATACGGCACGCTTCGTCAAAACCGGGGAGGAAGATATCGAGAACCTCTCCACGCAGGGCAAATTCCCCCGGCACGGTAACTCTGGGGACTCGCCAGTACCCCATCGAAGAAAGACGATAGGCCGTATCAACGGGATCGATGGTGTCTCCAACCTTCACCCGGAAGATACTTTTTTGGACAAACGACACCGAAGGCCCGCGGGTACTGATGCCTCGCAGCGGGGCAATCACAACATCGGGTGTACCGTGGTGAAGTGCCACCAACGCCCGCATTCGCTGTCCCCAGGTGGCAGATGATACCGATGGCTGAGAATACGCTCCAGTTCCCCAGGACGGCAGAACAACTGCGTCTACACCAAAAAGTCTGAGGTCCGTGAGCAGCCCATGCACCTCGCTTTCGTTGGGAACAACGACCAGAAGAGAGTGTTTTTCACCTCGGGCCATCCGGGTAAGCAGGTATCCGACTAAGCTGGACTTGGCTCCCCGAACAGATGCCGGGAGTGAACCGAGACGAACACGTCCAAGAAGGTCACGAAAACCGCGATGGTCCTTGAGGCGGGACGTCAATTGGTCGTACAGTAATGTTTTAGTGTGATCAGCCGACATAATAATAGGAGCTATATGGTGCTAAGAAAGAGATTGCTTCCACTTCTTTTGACAGTTTTCTCTCTGTCGGCCCCCGCACTTTTTGCGCAGGGACTATCGGTATCAATACGTCTATTCAACGAAGATATTTACTTTCCTGACAGTGTTATAGAAATCTACGTCACGATACAGAACGAAACTTCGTCAACCCAGCGCTTTCGACTCGCCGACGACCGGAACCACAATCTGGTTTTTGAAGCCCGGACCGAAGGGGGGACATTTCTTGGCCCCGACCGGAAAGTTACCACAGAGGCGCGGCTGAATCAAGTTTACTATCGTACTGTCAGCCTCGATTCGGGAGATCGCTTCAGTTTTGTTGAACGCCTTACCGATTACGTTTCCTTCGATGACCCCGGATTGTACGCCCTATCGGTCTCGTTTTTCCCGGAAATGGTGATGGTCCAGAATCAGACACCCCTACGGTCCAACACTATACCGATCACAATACGTCCGGGAGAAACACCTGAGCGACGGGCGGAACAGCAGTTTCAGGCAATCGCCGTGACCGAATTGCAACGGCAGCAACTGGCACCGGATGACACGGTTCGCTATATGCTGGAAGCACGCCGCCAGTCTAACTGGGACCAGTTCTTTCTCTATCTCAACCTCGAAAAACTGTACCGTCAGGCCCCCGAACGGGACAGGAGCTTCCGCCGAGAAATGAGCGAAGAGGAGCAGCGCCAAACCCTGGACCGGTACAGGGAAGAGCTCATAGCCGGGGCAGGACCCCGGGACAGCAGTCTCACGCCGGTGCCTGACTCATATGAAATCATACGTACAACCTACACTGCCGTCGAAGGAACGGTCGTTGCCGAACTTCGCTTTGACTTCGACCGATATCGGGAACGGCGACGGTATCAGTATTTTCTTGAACGGAGGAACGGTTTCTGGGAAATCATCGGGTATGACGTGACCAACCTTCCCAACGAGGCGATCGGCTCATGAAGATGATGTTTGTCGCGGGCGCACCGCTCCTCAAACCTTTCCTGGAGCAGAACTTCAGTTTCCAACAGGCCGATGTGATTCACTACGACAATCCCATTAAGGCGATGGATAACATAGAGGAGATTCAACCTGAGATTATCTTTTTCTCCTCTACCGACTTTCCCCGACATTGGAAACCCTTTGTCATGTACCTGCGAAACAGCTATACCCGGCACGAAACTATCTTCGTCCTACTGATAAACGACAGTTTTTCACCGGAAGAGGCGGCAAAAGCTGAATACCTTGATGTAAACGCTGTGCTCGACGAAGACCTGACAAGCACACAGACTCTGGAGAGGATACGGGGAATTATAACCCGATATCATCAGAACATAGATATCAGAAAAAACATACGCTATCTGCCGAGTCGCTCAGATGATATCCAGTGTCTATTTACTAACCCATACACATTCCAATTTGTCTACGGATCAGTAGTGGACATCTCGGCCGGGGGACTCAGGTTCCGACCGGAAGACGAGGCGGTTCTCCACGCTCTGGACCCTGATACTTTCCTCTCCATGGTCTCGTTGCGACTTGAAGAAGATATATTACCGGTACGCCTGCGGGTCATCCGCATTTCAGAAACTGTAGCATCCGAGTTCGTAGATATCTCAATCGATACGGAAAAGAAAATTACCGATTATATTCGAGAACGCACCGAACGGTACCCTCTCGCCCCACATTGAGCTTTTCATGGAGCTTTTCGCGAACTCTCCCATGTTGTGCGATACACGCCTTATATAAAAAACCCTGAGGCGCATTTTGTGTTACGTCTCAGGGTTTTACAAGCTCCCCCGGTTGGACTTGAACCAACGACATGGTGATTAACAGTCACCCGCTCTACCAGCTGAGCTACAGGGGATTAAATAATTGTCCAGATACTATCGAATAGAGCCGGTGAATGTCAACTGTTCAGGTGCCCCAAAAATACCCACAAATTCAAACTTCCAATCAAACCTTGAAGGGGGTCATTTCAATACCGTGGCTTCCCTTTTTGACCCTTAGTTCAACTATTTGAATCGTCTCACCATCTGTATTTACTACCTGTCTAATATCGTACGCACGAACGACATCGGAGACACGAAATTCATAAAAGTGGGCACCAGAATCGGCAGGGTTGGCGATTAACAGGAATTTTTTTCGGTCGTACGGGTGTTTCCGAACAGCCCCCTTGAAACTGACCGTTTCCCGTTCGTACTGGGCTTCCTTGTCGTACCGGACAATTTCGTTAAGCGTCGCCGTTGTCAGATAATTGGTTGCTGCCATGTTAAAATCTTTACCGTTAAACCGCCCTTTGTCAAATATTTTCTCAGGTAAGGGGAGACCCCTCACGGAGTTTCGCCGCGTTACCGTCAATCGTAACCGTCCGAGTCCGTATCGGTATACCCCGTTCCTTGAAGACCTGCTGCATTCTGGCAAAGACCGCGTTTCTTACAACAACGTAGTTCGAACGTTCAAACCAGACTCCCAACCGCACATTTAAGCCGTTTTCACCAAATTCAGAGGCAATACAGAGAGGTTCCGGTTCGTCCAGAACCTGGGGAACTCCATCGGCAATTGACCGTAACGCCTCAAGTACACGTTCTACGTCGTATTGCGGAGAAACAGTGACGTTGATGTCCATACGGCGTATGGCAAAACGGGTGACGTTCAGAAAGTCTTTTTCTATCAGCTGCTGGTTGGGAATCCGTATCAGGAGATTGTCAAATGTCCTGAGCTTTATCGATAACAGATCGATCGACTGCACAGAGCCGGTGTGATCCCCGATTTTAACAACATCCCCGATCTCAAAAAAGCGTTCAGAAACCAGAAAAAGCCCGCTGATGATGTTGCTAAGGCTTGCCTGACTTGCAATACCTACTGCAATTCCCAGAACTCCCGCCGCCCCCAAGAGGGCCCCGACACTTACACCGGCTGCATTCAGAACCATAACAAAGAGCACGGTTGCACCGGTGTACACTATCATTTTACGAAGGAGTTCACTCGACTGTTCCCGCAAGTTTTTCCCGACGGCCTTCATAAGCATCCGGGTCCCAATTCTAAGGAGAAAAAAACCGACCAGGAATACGACAACTGCGCTGATCAGGCGTTCCCAGTTTTGAAACGATTCAAGCGAGAAATTCTGAGTGCTTTGGAGTAGACGATTCACAAAATGTCTCCTTTATCCGGCCAGTTCACGGAGCCAGCTGAAACTCCGACGGATAATATCACTGCTGCTGCTTTCTCTGGGGCCACTCCGACGTATACCGCCGCGACTGAGAATAGCTTCATCATTTTCAAATGATATCTGGCTGAGTTGCTCGGTACCTTTGAAAACAACAGTTACTCCATTTGTCACCAGTCGGTCGTCGTCGGAAAAAACACTCAGATGAATGACCCTCAATAAAAAGCTCTCAAACCGGAGAACAGCGTTCGAACGGTTTACAATCGAAACCGGGACCGTCAGAAAATGCCGTTGATAACTCTGACGAGCACACGCTGTAAAGCGCCAGGAATAGGCAACTTCGCCGCTCTCACGGTTCCCGAACCAGCTCCTTTTTAACGCAACAGAAGGAACGTCGTCCAACACACCTTCCACCATTTTTCGTTCTGGTCTACCTGTGTGTACCAGCTGGATCCATAACGGTAAGTACACTTCAAACGATACTTTTGCATTTGACGCAAGTTCGATCAGTTCAGACGAACGAAGTACAACCGGCAAGTCCGGGGTCCGAGGGA
Organism: Alkalispirochaeta sp.; assembly: GCA_041677905.1. GTDB lineage: Bacteria > Spirochaetota > Spirochaetia > DSM-27196 > Alkalispirochaetaceae > Alkalispirochaeta. The sequence goes on from JBAYPC010000011.1 coordinate 16,424, forward strand.
CTACACGAACGGTGTGCCCCGGCGGTAACGAGACATCCCTCCAGCCTCGAAGGTCAGGGGACCCTGCGAGGGCCCGTCCGTCCAGATGTATACGCATCCCCTTCTCACCACCGACCAGCCTTCCCTCCAGGTCGCCGATGGAAAAGACAAAATCATGTCCAGGTGCAGGGGAAACACTATCCCAGGTTAGTTCCATATTTCGCTCTCTTTTGGGGCCAATACTGTAAAACGGCGGTATATCGAAGAATCGAAAAAAAACCGGCGCCGTAATTGCTTACGATACCGGTAGTTACGAATGGGCGGTAATGGATTCGAACCATCGACCCCATGCATGTCAACCAAAATAGAGCCTTCCGCTCTATTCCGTTGTGGTACTGTTATTTCCACATGGTACAACGATTTACACCCCTTGTCTACCTTTTCTTTCCGTTGTGTTCCGTTGTGTTCCTGTGAAAAGTTGCGTACTTTTTGCGTACCCTGATAACGCATGCTTACCCCTCATGGTGTCGGTAGTACCCGCGCCGACGTTTCCCCTGAGGGGTATTTTTACCGCATGAGGTCGTC
>JBAYPC010000012.1:0-15993 GCA_041677905.1 Alkalispirochaeta sp.
GATATGGGTCACGAGGTTTACACCATTGCCGGGGTGTATCCACAACCACCGGCCCTTGTACCGGAAGAACGGCGGATAACGCTGCCGGAGTTGCGCTTTGACAGCGAGTTTCAGCGGTGTGTCGAAGCGCAGGTATTTCCCCACATGAGCGACAACCCCTACCATCCGGGGAATCAGGAACTCAGGCAGCTGATTGAGCAGATCGAGACGCGAGGTCGGGAGCTGGGCAATACGCTGCACAGGATCGTCAAGGAACATCGGATCGACGTGCTTATCGGGCAGAACACCAACGCCATGCCTATGACAATTCTGGGCGGCGTGGCGATGTACTTTCTGGCGACAACCCAGAGGGTGGCCACCATTTTTCACCACCACGATTTCTGGTGGGAGCGCAGCCGGTTTTCCAACAGTCGGATAGAGTCGCTGTTGACAAAGATTATGCCGCCGGTCGACCTGGGTCTGGAACACGTGGTGATCTCGTCATACGCAGCCCACATCCTCTCTTCGATAAAACGGGTCAGTCCGCATATTATCCCCAACTGCGAGGACTTCGAGGACCCGGTCGTTCCCGACGACTACAACGGCAGTTTCCGCAGTGATTTTGGTTTTAACGACGACGATATCCTCATCGTACAGCCCACCAGGATCGTACCACGTAAGCGCATTGAAGACTCAGTTGCCCTGGCAGGACGGCTTGCGAAGCGCTTTCCCCAGTGGCGGGATAGAATTCACTACATCATCTCCCTTTACCAGGGGGACGAACCCGATGAAAACTACATCGATCTCATCCGGCAACGGGCGGATGACTGGGGTGTGCCACTGCACATCATCAGTGATCGGGTGCAGAGCGTCCGCGGCACCGATGATCAGGGTCAACGGATGTACACAAACAGAGACGTCCTCGTCAATGCCGATCTGGTTACCTATCTGCCGGTCTGGGAGGGGTTCGGGAACGCCCTGCTTGAAGCGATTGCTGCCCGGGTGCCGGTGGTTACTACTACCTATCTGGTGTACAAAACCGACATCATGGTCTCAGGTTTTCGGAATATCGAAGTTCGGGACCGCTATGACCGGGACGGTCACCTGGTGATAGAAGAGGACGTACTGGACCGGATCAGAGAGATCCTGACCAATCGGGAACTTCGCAATGAGATAAGGGAGCACAACTTCGCCGTCGGACGGCAGGAGTTCGGCCTTTCACGACTGGCTGCAAAGCTGGAGACCCTCCTTTCCGATTACGGAGACGAAATCAGGGCATCCCGGAAACGTCTTTCCAAGGCGATGACCCGCTACTCGGTCTGACCCCCGGGAACACCCGATGCGTGTGGACTCGGTGCATGTGGACTCGGTGCGTGTGGACCGACTGCGGCGGCCGGAGGTGCCGCCAGTTCCAGGAGGATCACTTCTTCACTCCCGTAGCCTCCCCAGATCGTCAGAGTGCTTTCGGCGTGGGTTTCTCCGTGGATGTAGTAGCCTTTCAAGAGCTGCAGGTTTTCCAGCAGGACGTCTTCAAAGTCCGAGAACGTTCCGGCCCGTCGGTTCCGGACGATACCGTTTCCTCGAAGGCGGCCTTCTTCGAAGTTGTAACCGGTTCGGGGTGACGACGCGTCCGGGGTATGAGTGTATCCTCCGGTAATGGTGTTTACCGGACCTTGTGCAAAAAACGTACCGTCCCGACGGAACTCCACCCACATGGGTCCACGGGGCGGCAGGTAGGTACGCATATCCCCGTGCAGTGTCTCCAGGGACCATCGGGTACCGACCAGTGGAGCGTGGCCTTCCGGTTCCATGGGTGCCGTCCGGGCCGGTTCTTCAACCGGTTTCTCGACTTGTTCTGCAACTTGTTCCTTGACCGGAACAGGTGTCGGTCGGGGGTCGCCGGCACATGCCGATAAGAAGAGAATTCCGGCGATCAGGACAAAGAACGAAACGCAGTACTTCACCGTGGTCTCCTTACAGCCGTCCCGCTTCTATGATCCGCTGCAGGAACTGCCGTGTCCGGGGGTGTTCCGGCGCGGAAAACAGCTTCGCCGGAGGCCCCTCTTCCAGCACTTTCCCGCCGTCAAGAAAGCAGACTCGATCGGCCACATCCCGGGCAAAACCCATTTCATGCGTGACGATCATCATGGTCATTCCCTGATCTTTCAGGTCCCGTATGATCTTCAGCACCCCACCGATCAGTTCGGGATCCAGAGCGGCGGTGACCTCATCGAGCATAAGAACTTCCGGGTTGGTTGCCATAGCCCGGACTATCGCCACACGCTGCTGCTGTCCTCCTGAAAGCTGCTCCGGGTACGAGAGGGCAAAATCGTCCAGACCAAAGAGGTTCAGCAGGCGGCGGGCGTTCTCTTCGCTTTCCCTGCGGGCCGTTCCGTGTACCCGTCGCGGCGCCAGGGTTATGTTGTCCAGGACGTTCATGTGGGGAAAGAGGTTGTACCCTTGAAAGACAATACCGATCCGTTTGTGAAGACCGTTTTTCCCCAGAGACGGATCGTGAATCGACGTCCCGTCCAGAAGAACACGGCCCGCGTCAAAGGGGACCAGGTCGTTTACACAGCGCAGAAGGGTCGATTTTCCCGACCCCGATGCACCGATGAGGCCGACAACTTCGTGTTTTTCCACGTTGAGACTGATGTCGTCCAGGACAAGGTTGCGGCCGTAGTACTTGGTGAGCTGCTCAATTTGCAGGCGGTACATCTTACACCGTCCTCTGAAGTCGCCGTTCCCGGTCTTTCCGGGAGACGTAATCGGTCAGACGTGCCATCGGGATAGTCGCCAAAAGAAACAGCCCGGCCGCTGCAATGAGGGATGAGTAGTTAAAGGTTCGGGCGGTGTAAATCTGGGCCTCCCGAACGGCGTCTCTGACGCCGAGGACGCTCAGGAGGGCAACATCTTTCTGCAGAGCCACCGCAAGGTTCAACAGAGAGGGTACGACGTTCCGGATCGCCTGGGGGAGAATGGAAAAGCGGAGAGTCTGCCACTGGGAGAGGCCCAGGGCTTTTGCAGCGGCTCGTTGACCGTCGTGGACCGCTTCCATTCCCGAGCGGTACACCTCCGCCGCGTAGGCCGAATAGCCGAGAACCATAGCGGTGGCGCCCCAGAAGAGGCTGCTCCGGGGAAGGCCGGGCAGCTGCAGCGCCGGAATGCCGAATCCGAAGAGCAGCACCAGAAGCAGCGACGGCAAACCCCGCAGCAGATCGATATAGACGATCGAAAAGACCCTCAAGGGGGCAAACCAGGGACCGTTCAGTGACCGGAATATCGCCAGGACGAGGGCCCATATTGCGATTACCACCAGGGCAATTGCCCAGACCGACATGTTTATGGCAAAGCCTTTCAGTACCTTCGGAAAGACTTCGACCATGGCGTCGAAACTGAAAAACTGGGCTTTTACCCGGGGCCACTGTTCCGCCGTCACCACCGCCTGTCGAACCAGCAAAAACACCACTACTACACTTGTGACGCTGATCAGCGGCGGCAAGTACTTGTCCCGGTTGCGCAAGACGCGCCGCGCCGGCAGAGCCGGCGCGGGACGCTGTGAATTCACTCAGTGATCTCCGGAATGGAATCGTCACCAACCAGATAGGTCTGGTTCAGTTCATCAACCACGCCGCGGTCAATAATGGCTTTGAGGGCATCGTTAACCCACCCTACCAGGGGAGAGCCTTTTTCAAAGACCAGCCCATGTCCAAGGTCGTTCTTGTCGGACGGAAGAAGGGCCGTGATTTCTGTTTCAGGCACCTGCACCGCCGTTACGTACAACGCCGTCGGAACCGACTGAACTGTTCCATCGATCTGGCCGGCCAGAAGCGCCTGAAAGGTCCCGATCTGGTTATCGTAGACGGCCACGTTTTTTATCCCGACGATCCGTTCCAGGTAGTCCAGATCGGTCGTGCCGATTGTAGCACCCCATCGGAACTTCCGCAGGTCCGCAAAGGTCCGGGCATTGGAGATACCGCTATCTGAAAGGGCGATGACCGCTTTTTCAGGTTGGTAATAGACTATGGAGAAGTCTACGAATTCCCTCCGCGGTTCCGTTACGGAGTACTGTTGAATAACGAAGTCAAACGGTTTTGGACCGGGGGCGATACCCTGGTCGAAGGTCTGGGTGATCCAGACGACGTCGTCGTATTCGAAACCCATTTCTTTGGCCAGGGCGTAGACCAGACCATTTTCAAAACCTTCCCCACCGGCGGGGTCATCGTTGAGCATCCACGGGGGATAGACCGGATCACCGGTGGCAACGGTGAGTTTACCCGGAGTGTACAGCCTGGGGTCCTGGGTTGTGCGCTCCAGGGCCGTTTGATCCTGGCCACTGTCCGGGGCCTCTTTTTCTGCCTGGCCCGCAGCAAATAGAGCCGTTCCCGCCACGACGGTAACGATCAGTACCATCAACAATATACGTCGAATCATCCAGAGCCTCCTCTTTTTACGACCTGACGGTCGTTCCGCTAAGATGTCGTCAGGGTAGGTAATCCAGCGAAGGTGGTCAAGTTATGGAATGGTAGTCGCTGCCTTCAACTCTACAAGAAATGTGTCGAAGTGGCGGTGATACAGGAGAAAGTCCTCAAGAATCGATGCCGCGAATTCATACTCGTCGGCGGTTTGAGATTCTGAAATCCGACGGCTCATTTCCCGGTTTTTCCGGTGGTTTATTGTGATGTTTTCCAAATCCTGACGAAGTTCAGATCGGAGCTGCTCAACCATCTCAGCTGTTTTCATACAACACCTCTCCGTAAACCAGAACATAGTCGCGGAACTCCGGGTTTTGCAGTTCCAGCTCCACCAGTGATACGTCAAACTCACTCGACGGGATTGAGCGCATCAGGAATGACCAGTTTCCGCCTATTATACCTAGGTCGATATCCGAGTCTTCTCGATAGGTACGCCACAGTTCGAAGGTGGAACCAAACCCGATGACCCGTTTCAGCGTGGGATCTGCTTCTCCGAGTATTTCCGCGACCTCCCGTGCCCATAGTTGCGCCCGGGTACGGCGCTCTCCTTGTCGGTTTCTTCCGGCGGGACTATTGTTACGGTATGGATGACTACAAAACCAGATCGAAGGATGTCCGGTGGCACCAGCGGTATGCAAATTTCTCACGCAGTGTGGACAACCTCCTGGAGGCGTTGGAGGTAACAACCCCCAGCAAGTTGGAGCGGCAGGGGATAATAAAGTCCTTTGAGCTCTGCTACGAGTTAGCGTGGAAGACGCTGCAGGACTATCTGAAAGAACTGGGATCGATATAGCCGTTGAGGGTCCGGGACTGGATGTGAGGGATATACGGCGGTGGAAGGATGCGCTGGAGGAAGCGCTGTTTCCCTGGACGGTGGACCTCATCCGGGTTGAACACGGCACGGACCCGGAGATCGTCAGTCATATCAACCGGGTTGGTATTGTTCTGTACGAGGCGGGGCCCGACGACGGGTAGTGTTTTCCGGCCCGGGCCGATCCGGTAGGCGCTTTGGGCGTCTTGCAGGAAACTCCGCAGAACCGGCCTGGTCGGAAGCTTTGCTTCCTGCTCGGCAATGCGTCCTGGATGGTTCAAAAAAATGAAATACCGTACGAAATTACCTCAGGGGACTCGGCGGACCGCTCCTTTGTCGGCGCTTTCTGCAAAAAAGGCGTAGGCCCGGAGGGCTTCGGAGACGACGCGGTTTCGGGAGCGGGGTGTGTAGGCGGCGTCACCACGGGCCTCTTCGGCGGTGCGGCGTCGGGTTATCTCAGTCTCGGGGACGTCCAGGGTGATGGAGCGTTCGGGGATGCTGATGCGGATGGTGTCACCGTCTTCTACCAGGGCTATGAGGCCTCCTGATGCCGCTTCCGGTGAGGCGTGGCCGATGGAGAGTCCGCTGGTTCCGCCGGAGAAGCGTCCGTCCGTGAGGAGGGCGCATGTTTTGTCCAGTTTACGGCTCTTGAGGTAACTGGTGGGGTAGAGCATTTCCTGCATTCCCGGGCCGCCTTTGGGGCCTTCGTAGCGGATGACCAAGACGTCTCCGTCCACCACGGTGCCGTCCAGAATAGCGTCAACGGCGTCGTCCTGGGACTCAAAGACGCGGGCCCTTCCGGTGAAATCGAGAATAGACGGGTCTACCCCGGCGGTTTTTACGATGCAGCCTGCCTCGGCGAGGTTGCCCTTGAGAACGGCCAGGCCGCCTTCGGCGTAGTAGGCGTGGTTGCCGTCGCGGATGCAGCCGGAGGCACGGTCGGTGTCCAGTTCGGTGTAGCTGTTGTCCTGGCTGCCCATGGTGAGGTTTCGGCTGCCGTCGCCGGGAGCGGCTGAGTAGAGTGTCCGGACCTCCTTGGGGATGGGTCGGGGCGGCCCGGTGACGGGTCCCCCCGGCACAGCGCCCCCCATGATGTCGTAGTGGTCCAGGGCCTCCCCCGTTGTAAGGCCGTCAACGCGGTTGGCGTTACGGTCCAGAAGGCCCAGGCGGTCGAGCTCGGCCATGATGCCGAGAATACCACCGGCTCGGTGGACGTCCTGGACGTGGTACTGACTGGACGGCGCCACTTTGCACAGGTTGGGTGTCTTTCGGGAGAGTTCGTCGATGTCGTTCATGGTGAAGTCCACGTCTCCCGCCCGGGCGACGGCCAGGATATGCAGAACCGTGTTGGTACTGCCTCCCATGGCGATATCAAGTCTCATGGCGTTCCGGAAGGCCTGACGCGTGGCGATGGACCGGGGAAGGACGCTCTCATCACCCCCGTCGTACCAGGCGCCGGCCATTTCCACGATACGGTCGGCGGCGTCGTCAAAGAGCTGGGTCCGCAGGCGGTGGGTGGCCACTATGGTACCGTTTCCCGGCAGGGCAAGGCCCAGAGCTTCGTTCAGGCAGTTCATGGAGTTGGCGGTGAACATGCCGGAACAGGAGCCACAGGTGGGGCACGCCGCTGCCTCTACCTCCGCCAGGGTGGCATCGTCGACGTCGGGATCGCCGGCCATCACCATGGCATCAACCAGGTCGTACTTCCGGCTGTGGGCGGTCCCCGCTTCCATCGGCCCGCCGGAGACGAAAATGGTGGGAATGTTGAGGCGCATAGCGGCGATCATCATCCCCGGGGTGATCTTGTCGCAGTTACTGATGCAGACGAGGGCGTCGGCCTTGTGGGCGTTGACCATGTACTCCACGCTGTCGGCGATGATTTCCCGGCTGGGGAGGCTGTAGAGCATCCCGTCATGGCCCATGGCAATACCGTCGTCAATGGCGATGGTGTTGAACTCAGCGGCAAAGCAACCCCGTTCCTCGATCCGTTTTTTGACCCGCTGTCCAATGTCGTGGAGATGAACGTGGCCGGGCACAAACTGGGTAAACGAGTTGGCGATCGCAATTATTGGTTTGCCGAACTGCTCTTTCTTCATGCCGTTTGCCCGCCAGAGGCTGCGGGCGCCGGCCATACGCCGTCCGGCGGTACTGGTGAGGCTTCTCAGTTGGTTTTTCATGTATGGCTCCTATGGTTTCTCCCGGCAGTGTCTCCCGGCAGTGTCTACCGGCAGTGTCTACCGGGAGGGCTCGAAGGTTTCCACCTGCGCCTTTTTGCCGACAATTCGGCGAATGATAAGGATCGTCACGACACCAACTGCGGCGGTAATCAGGCTCAGTACCTGGCCGGTTGTGAAGTTCCATGGTGACAACAGCAGCCATCGGGGGTTGTTCCGGGGACCCCACTGGATAATAAAATCCAGTCCCGGGTCGGGTTGGCGAAAGTACTCGGCGATAAACCGGGCGATAGAGTATCCGACCAGGTAGACACCGAGCATAAACCCCCGAAAGGGCTTCCGGTGGCGGAAAAAGAACCACATAACCGCCCAGAGGACGAGTCCTTCCAGTGCGGCCTCGTACAACTGGGAGGGGTGGCGGGGCAGGTTCACCATGGAAAGTCCGGTGATATCGATACCCACGTTTGCCGCAATCTCTCGCACCGCCGGGTGGCTCGTCGGAACTGGTTCAGCCTGGGGAAAGAGAATGCCCACGGATGAGTCGGTGATTCGTCCGTAGAGTTCCCCGTTGATGAAATTACCTATTCTGCCAAAGGTGTATCCAAAGGGTACGGAGGTGATAATTACGTCGGCCATCGCCGGGATATCTATTTTCCGAACCCGACTGTAGATGATACCGGCGATAATGCCGCCGAAAAGTCCGCCGTGAAAACTCATACCCTGAAGGCCGGTGAAGTTCATGTTTTCGTCAAAGGGCCAGAACATCAGCCATGGCCGTTGGAGATACCGGCCGGAGGTGTCGTACACCGTCGTCGCAACCACACGGGACCCGATCAGAAGGCCGATAATGATCCAGAAGAAGAGGTTTATCACCTCATCGTCGGTGACTTTTTTGTAGAGTGGATTGTCCGGTTCTTTCAGTTGAATCCGCGTAAAGAGATAGGCAAGGCCGAAGGCCACAAGGTACATCATCCCGTACCACCGGAAGGGCAGGCCGGGAACTATGACCGGAGAAATCCATTCGGGAAAGTTTATGTATAAGGGCATGTTGTTGGTCACTCCTGATTTTTTAAGTCACTGACATCGATATTACCGGTCTGAGCGTTGAACTCGACGGCCACACTCTTGCGGAGTGCGGTGATCTCGTACATCCGTCCGTGGCTCTCAAAGACCGTTCCCGGATGGACCTCACCTGTTATGATAATCTTGCTGGGAAAGTGCTGTTCAAACCGCTCCCGCAGGGTAAAGAGGCGCAGGCCCCGTTTTTCCACCAGCTTCAGAAGCTGCACCTTTTCCTGCCGCAGTCTTTGCAGGCCCTCGACGTTGGTCCCGGCCTTCTCCAGTTTTCGCATAGAGAAGTCCACCTCGGTGATCCGTTGCTTCACCTTCTCAATTTCTTTTTCTTCTTTTTCGATAAGGTCCGCAATCAGGTAGTCCTGTCCAAAAGAGAGTTGCGTCCGGATACCCCGGGGCGATCCCACCGAAGTTACTTCCAGCCCGTTTCGGGCGCGAATCTGTCCGCCGAGAATACGGCCCTTGTCTCCCTGGAAGGTTATTTTCCCGTTGCATTTGATACGGGACCGTACGACCGCAGACTTCAGGGTAATGTCGCCCACCGATAGCAGGGTTGCCAGTTCTACAAAGGAGCTCATAATGCCCTGTTTGCTGCGTAACACCGCTTTCCCCGCCCCTTTGACGCCCTGTTTCACGATGATGTTGCCGTCTGAAGAGAGCAGCGCTCCTTCCACCCCGCCGGCAACTTTGATCTCCCCACCGGAGATAATGTAAAAACCTGTCCGGACCGTTCCTCCGACAATAACTGTTCCCGGAAACTTGATGTTTCCCACTTTCATATCCACATCACCCTTAATGGTATGGATGATCTGTACGGCGATACGATTACGCGTAAACAGCGCTTCACCGTCGGTGACAGATTTTATCAGTATACTGCCGTCGGCGGACTCTTCCCGGATGACGTTCTCGCCCAGCTCCAGTTCGAGTCCCGAATCTCTCTGAGCGGGAACGGTCTTTCCGGTGACGTCGGTTCCGTCCACCGGTTTTTGCGGTGACGGAAGGATACGGCAGAGGGCCTGACCTTTCGTAACGATGTGGATGGTATTTCTGTTCTTGAAGTCCGCGGACCCGTCTTTTCGGATCCGAACTCCAGGATCACCGGTGATATCAATGAGAAATTCCAGGCGGTTTTCGACCTGGTCGACCGGAGGGGTCCCCTCGGCGACGACGACGTGGTCAACGGGTTCACCTGCCCGGGCCGCCTCCAGAGCCCGGGTTATCCGATCAGAATCGATCCCGTGAACGACACCTTTCGCTTTGAGCGACGCTTCTATGGACGGTACGTCAAGATGTCTGCCTGAACCGAGCCCTTCGGTCATCGACAGAAAGGCCTGCATGCGGTTGTCACTGACCAGGACGTTGATGACGGCATCCACGTGGGGTCGAACCCGAAGGTGAATGGTCCCGTCGATTTCTCCGTAGTCGAGAATACCCGCTTCCGTACTTGCGATAACGTTTTTTCGCTCGACCAGATTTTCGTGAAGGACGATTTGCGGCGCTTTGCCCGGTTCAGCGGGAATCGACTTCCCGTAGATGTCCCGTCCCGGCTCACCGGGGCTCGGTGGGTCAATCGAACATATCAGCTGTTCGGATTCTACCGGTGCCGTACGGGTGACGGACTCCGCCGGGAACTCCTGGAGTGATGGAAAACTGTCTATGCCTACGAGCTGTTTCTTGATCTCGGCCGTTCGTTTATCGTCGTTGAAGACCGGTACGAATTCGACCTGACGCTCGGGACCGGGTATCGCCGGGGTACCTTCGCACAAGATATATCCCGTCATCGCGAACTCCGGGCCTTCGTAAAAAGCGGTCATGTCGGTGCTGATCTTCTTGAGATCAAGGCGCACCAGGCCGCTTTCCTTGATCGCCCGGCCGATTTCTTTCAGTTTGAGGGGTTTTCCCCGGCCAACTCCCTTGTACACGTTGAGGTAGGCGGCCAGTTTGTCGTCGCCAACCACAATGTCAAAAGAAGAATCCCGGTTGAGCGTGATGGGAAGTCGTGCGGCATTACCAGTCTCTATCTGACCCCGCATCAGGTCTTCCAGATCCTCGGGAGACATGAGTGACTCTTCGGGATAGGACAGTTCAACGGCTCGTTCCCGAATTTTCTGTGGGTCCGGGGGCGGCGCATCGGTGTGCCCGGGGGTGAGATCCAGGTAGCATGTGGCTTTATCCGGGCTGATCTCAACGTTCCACCGATGGGGTTCAAACGGGGTGATGTCGGCCCAGTTGCGACCAATTCGGAGAAATCCCGCCGTTTCAGAAATGAAGGTGTCGCCCTCTTTTGCAGCGTGCTGTTTTCCAGCCTTATGTTTTGCGATGTTGGAACCGTGATAAAAACTGGAGTCGGCGAGTTGTTTGACCGGTATAAGCCGACCAAATATGTCTTTTCCGGGAATCCCCGGCTCCCCCGGTACGATCGTTCCCAGTACGTGAGAAGCCGGAACGTAGGCGGTTTGAAGAACCTTGAGGTCCACAAAGACGCGTTCTTTTCGGTAAATTTCCGGTCCCGAACGGGACGCCAGCACCTTGTCCCGCATCGCTGCGTACTCTTCAGGTTCTTCGGGAAAATCGTCCCACTCTACCGTGTCGGGCCGAGCCGGCCGGGGCGGCACTCCTCTCAGCAGCTCTCTGGAAAAGGGGCCTTTACCGCTGTCCCGGGCGGCAGATCGCAGAAAATCGGCCAGATCATCTGTTGTGTACCCGGCCCGGACACCTCTTTCATGCAGGGCCGCTTCCAGTCGTTGGGGATCCCAGGCATCACCGTCGGGGCTCGGTTCAAACAGGAGAGTTAATGTTACAGCCGGTTCCGGTATTTCAATTTTCAGAAGACCGGTGACAGTTGTTTTCTCATCTCTTTTCGCCATGGGCCCTTCAATCCCTGTAACCCTGACGCATGGCCTTCACCAGTTTGGCTTTGTACAGATTGTTCTGGCGGCGCAGCTGGGTAATTTCAAATTGCTGACTTTTCACCGTTTCCACAAGGTCTCCCATCGACAGTGCACCGGTGTTGAGCAGCTCTTCGATGTAGTTGAGCTTTGTGTCGAAATCGTGTTCGGCTTCCGACTCGGCGGAGTCGTAGGAATCGTTGAACGCCTCGATGTCGAGGAACTGTCCCGAGTCTTCGTCCTCCAGTTGCACAATTTTTTCTGAAATGCGGTAAATCGCCTGGGAAAGAACGGCACTGGGTTTGTATCGGAGAATGGGTATTCGGGCATTCAGCGCCGTGGTCTGCAGCTCGTCCCGGTACATCACACCAAGGTGGAGAATATCCAGTCCCAGGTACTGCTGAGCGCTCCGCCTGAGACGGGTGACCGTCTCGGCGTCCTTGGGGTCCTCTATCATGTTCATGACAAGACGTGGTTGAAATCGGGTCATCGCCTTCCGGTAGACCTCCGCAGACTCGGGGTCTTTTTCTTCCAGCTGATCCACAATTTCGGGTATGTACACGCGTTGAAGTGATGACCGGTTCTTCATGATATCGTTGAGAAACGCCTCACCCGGAGATTTTCGCTTCATCGAAGTCTGAAGGACCCGAAAAAGGGCGTTCTTGAGAAAGAGGTAGGCGTTGACCGTTGCCGTGGGGGTGGGCGTCGTGATGATGATTCCCCGGGAAGACATAAGGAAGAAATCGAGAATGTTATGACTCGTACCGGCCCCCAGGTCGAGAACAAGATAGTCGACATCGGGGATTCCGGAAAGGCGGCGAATCACGCTCTTTTTCTGGGCGGCGTTGATATTTGCCAATCCGGGAATTTCCGCATCCCCGGGAATAAAGCGGAGATTCGGGATATCGGTCTCGTGGATAATCCCTTCAAACGCCTGTTTTTTGTTTCCGAGAAATGTTCCAATGGACGGACTGGAGCCGCGTAGACCAAGAATCATGTGGAGATTTGAACCGCCCAGATCGAGGTCGGCAAGGACAACGCGCTTGCCTGCCTGGGCCAGGGCTATTCCCAGATTGGCCGCAAACAGTGATTTACCTACTCCGCCTTTTCCGCTGGCTATCGGAAGGATGTGCATTATAAGTCCTTTCCCGGTAATAATAGCAGAAAAAGAAAGACAACTGTATCGGTTAGTACCAGAATGGACATTATTCCGCCCAGAGGGTCTCTGGTAATCTGGTACAGATTGGGAAACACCGCCGGAAATACCAAAAACACGGCGAGTAACTCCAGGAATTTTGCCAATCGTAACGGCGTCAACAGCACCCGCTGCCGTTCCAACATATACTGGATCAGCAGTACAATCGGTACCAGCCCCCCTGCAGCGAGGCTGATAACGGCGTGTCGCAGCAGTACTTCTTCCACCAAAGGTGTGCGAAGAAGGACGGCAAGGCCGAGAGCAAGAAAACGTGCAAACTGGTATATTCCGATAACGGCTAAAATGGGAGTGGATAGTTTCACTGTTTGGAGTCTACGAGGCGACTCCGGCGGGGTCAAGGTGTGGGTTCAGTCGATTCCCGCAACGCTTGCTGGTATTCCTCCGCCGTGAGTACAATACGTTCAGGAGGTCTCAATGGACCATGAAGTTCAGAAAAAGCGTTCAGCCGTCTGGGTAGGAGTTACCGCCGTTCTTGCAGCGGTTCTGATTGCCCTTTCGACGGTACCCGGTGTTGTCGCTCAGGGATCTCAGGGGTCGTCCGAGCAGGCACTTGGCCTCTTTGAACAGGTTTTCCGATTTGTTGAACGAAATTACGTCGATGAGGTGGATCCGGCCGCCCTCATAAAGGGTGCCCTGGAAGGAATGTTCGAAGCCCTGGACGATCCCCATTCGGCTTATCTCAATACCGACGAAATGCGGGGCCTTACCGACACAACCAGCGGTGAATTCGGGGGTGTGGGTATGTTTATTTCCAAGCCCATTCGTGAATCGGATGACGGGCAATCCGATAGCCAACGATACGTGGAAATAGTCTCTCCTATTGAAGACACGCCGGCGTATCGGGCGGGTCTGCGGGCAAACGACCGCATAAAGACTATCGAAGGAGAGTCCACGGCGGACCTGTCGATCGATGAAGTCGTCGAACGCCTTCGCGGGCGCCCCGGAACTCCCGTAAAGATCACCATATTACGGGGTGAGAGTCTGGAGTTCCCCGTAACGCTTGAACGGGCGATCATCCAGGTTCCGACGGTGAAGTGGGAGATGGTTGACGACGAGATTGCGTTCTTACGGATCACGCAGTTTACCCCGTATACGGACGACCGGATTCGTGAAGCCATAGAGGATTTTTCCGCTCGGGGATACCGATCGATGATTATCGATCTCCGGTCCAATCCGGGAGGCGTTCTGAACGGAGTAGTAGATGTTGCCAGTCTCTTCTTCGACGGGGGCCTCGTTGTTGAAACGCGGGGGCGCGTGGCCGGCGAAAACCAACAGTTCAACGCCCGCAGGGGAACTGTAGTTGACCAGGATATCGATATCGTCGTACTTATTGACGGTGGTTCCGCATCAGCTGCGGAAATTCTGGCGGCCGCCATTAAAGACAGGAAACGGGGCGTGTTGATTGGCGAGACCACCTATGGAAAGGGCTCGGTACAACAAGTCCGAACTATTGGTGACACCGGGTTCCGTCTGACCATGGCACGGTACTACACCCCGGCCGGCACGAATATAGACAGCATCGGTATTGAACCGGATATCGTGGTAGAAGAGCCGGAACTCTCGCCGGAAGAGCAGGAGTCCTATGCCCGGATCAGGGAGGAAGAGCGTATCACCTCGTTTGTTGCCGAGATAAACCAGCCTACCGAGGATGATATCCGTGCATTTATAGAAAGCCTCCACAACGATGGAATTGTTCTGAGTGACCGATGGGTCCGGCGCCTTATCAAGATTGAAGTCAATCGTCTGGCAAATACGACGGAGGTTTTCGACCTTGAATACGATCTGGTTCTGCAGCGGGCGGTAGAATACCTTCGGCAGAAGTAAAACAGAAAAAGACAGAGGACTTTGTTCAGGCGGAATTTCCATGAGTTGCATTGAAAAACGATTTTTTGGGGTCGAACTGGTGCCGGATGAGGGCAGTGATCTCTCTCCACACTGGGCGGAGGACCGATCGGCCTCGGCTGTACTGGTCTTTGCCGGACGGAGCCTTCTCTGGCGACTGGTCCGCAACAAGGGGTATCGCCGGTACTTCGGCGGTGGCCGCCACTACGTCGTCCCCGTTGAGCCCGGTGCATCCCGACAAATTCGTTGGGCCACCGGGTGTCCCGTCGGACCGTTTCCGGAGTTTCAGACGATCGTCAGGATGCTGTCACACGCCGAGTCGTCCGGGGCGGCGGTATACCTTCTCGGTCGGTCTACCGACGAGCTGCAGCGAATTGAACAGAACATTCGAGTGACATTCCCGGGGGTGCGCGTTGTCGGACGGGCGGTCTTCCATCCCATATCGATAGCGTCGGTAACGACGGCAATCAGAAAATCGGCGCCTCGGATTGTACTGTCCAGCGTTACCTCCAGTTCCTTTCTTCGCTGGATGCTCGTATCCGCCGATCGAATCGGGCCGACGCTGACTGTTCTGACTCCCGGCGGTCTTGGGCGGATGGCGGGAAAACGGCGCACGTCCATCGTTATGTCGGTTCTATCCACTCCGGTACGGCTGCTGCTGCCGATCCCCCTTGTCATTCATCGCCTTGTACTGCGTCGGAAGAAGAAGAAAAGAGTTCGAGTTTGAGATACTCATATGCCCCGTTGACGGATGTTTCATTGCGGCGTTTGAAGAGGGCGGTAAAGATAAACCGGCCCGGGGGCAGGTAGATAACCAGCCCCACCACGTCGGTGACAAACCCCGGTATGAACAGCAGTATTCCTGCCGTGATGACCGCTGCCAGACGGGCATACCGTTCGGGGCGACACGTTCCAGTCCGGGCATCGTCGCGGATCTTTCGAATCAGGGTATTGGCCGTGCTTCCCAACACGATTGCGGCCACCAGAGTGACACCCCCCTCAATAGCAAGGGCAAGGTAGACGCCGCAACTTCGGGCAAGCCACACAAGAAGAAGCCCGTCTGCGAGAATGAGGATGCATAATCCGCTGAGCAGTGAAAACAGTCGGGTAAGTCGACTGCGGTGGGTCAGGAAAAACAACCATTCGGGGCTCACATCTGATTCCTCTCCCAGACAGTATAGTCAAGGACCGGCAGGAACAAAAACCGGCAGGAAACTCGGACAATAATTTTGATGTTTATTTTCCGTTTCATGATAAAATGGTGATACACTTATTTATTCAAGGTAATTGTCGAATGATGATCGTTGTCTCAAGTCGTCACGATCTGGTGGGACGGTTTGAAAGTGCTTTTTCATCTACACTTCCCTGCATCCACGAAACACCGAGAGAGTTCCGGTGGCGTCTGACCTGTCACGATCTTGTCGACGTTACCGCAGTAGTTCTGGATTTTCGCCAAAACGTAGATGTCCTGACGGAGCTGACAGAAGCGGCCGTTGTGGAACGCCGTCATACTTTCCTTTTTGCAGTTGTTCCC
>JBAYPC010000013.1:0-15814 GCA_041677905.1 Alkalispirochaeta sp.
AGGGCGTTGAGGTACACATTCAGATGAGCTTTGAGATCGTACAGATGAACGCTGACTTCGTTGACCATCCAGCCGGAATCGATGTTATCACCGACGGTAACGACATCGGCACCGTTGTCTTTCATTATCTGAATGCTGTTTCTGACCGCTGTATTTACCTCTTTGTGAATCTCTTTGGTGCCAAAAAAGCTCTCCAGGACGCCTAGGCGTTTTCCGTTCAGGCCGTCTTTCTTCAAATAGGGGAGATAGGAAGGGGGGATTTTACCGGCGCTCCAGGCAGTTTCGTCGTCATTTTTGTCGTACCCTGAGATCACATCGAGGACCCTGGCGCCGTCCTCTACAGTTCGTGTTATTGGACCTGCCGTATCCTGGGTAAATGAGTAGGGAACGACGCCGCCGCGGCTGACGAGGCCGATGGTCGGCCTGATCCCGACGAGGTTGTTGGCCGACGCCGGTGACCTGATTGAATTTATGGTATCCGTCCCGATACCGACGGAACCGAAATTGGCCGCAACGGCAGCGCCGGTTCCGCCGCTGGAGCCGCCGGGGGTTCTCTTTAGGTCGTAGGGGTTCAACGTCTGTCCCAGGATAGAACTGATCGTCTCTCCCCAGATGGCGAATTCATGGAGATTGGTTTTTGCAAGAATCAGCGCGCCTGCTTCGCGGAATTTACGGGTAATAAAGGCATCCGTTTCAGGATAAAACCCTTCCAGGCTTTTTGATCCCGCAGTTGTCGGCATATCCGAGGTGTCGACGTTGTCTTTCAGCAGGACAGGGATACCGTGCAGGGGACCGGTACGTCCGTTTTCCTTGAACTTCCTGTCCAATGCGTCTGCCTCTTCCAGAGCTTTGGGATTCGTACAGATGATGGCGTTGAGGGCGGGCCCTTTCTGATCGTAGGCGTCAATTCGTTTCAAAAAATGCTCTACCAGCTGTCGGCAGGTGACTTTTCCCGCCGTCATTGCCGTGTGTATGTTCTCAACCGTCGCTTCATCAATAACAAATGTTCTGTCGTCCATGTGAATTACCTCAGACGTATTGATATCATATCACTGGAGCGACGTCACTTGAGCGGTGTCATGGCGGGTGCCTTTCCCGGTTTCCATTTTATATTGCAGCCGACGCTGGCCTTCTGATCCGGAGATACTGGCTTTCCGGCTAAGAGGGCGTCCGCCGCTGCGCGCAGATCTGATCCGGTGACGGCGATGTCGTTACCGGGACGGGAGTCGTCAAACTGTCCGCGATAGACCAGGCGATGGTCTTTATCAAAGAGGAAGAAATCGGGCGTACAGGCGGCCTGGTAGGCCTCTGCTATGTCCTGTGTTTCGTCAAAGAGATAGGGCACGGATATACCGTATGTCTTCATGAACTCCGGCATGCGTTCGGGGGCGTCCTCGGGCTGCACGGAGACGTCGTTTGAGTTTATCAGGACGACGCCTACGTCGCGGCGGGCCAGGTCGGCGGTTACTTCGCCCAGTTTGTCTCCAATGTGCTTTACATAGGGGCAGTGATTACATATAAACGCCACGAGTACCGGTTTTCCGGTAAAATCAGACAGAAAGACTGTTTTGCCCGTTGTGTCGGGTAGAGAAAATGTCGGCGCCGCTGTTCCAAGTGCGCGCATTGTTGATGGTGTTGCTGCCAAGGTGATCCTCCTGGGCAAAAAGATACTGACAAAATTGACATTCATCAAATTTGAAAGGTTTAATCTGGAAGTGTCTGGTGTGAAAAGGTGGTGAGAGGTGTCGGTCGGTGTGGACTGTTCAGTTGGCAATTCGGCATCTCCCTCGTATACTCGTCAAAAGGGTGGTACCGGGTCGATGAAACTGGTTGTATTTGTCCTGAACAAAGAAGAGCTTCTCGAACGGGTTCTGGAGGCCTACGTCGAAGCGGGAATTGAGGGTGCCACGATTCTCGATTCAGAGGGCATGGGTCGTTTTCTGACGTACGAAGTTCCCCTTTTTGCCGATTTCAAGGAGTTCATGAAGGGAAACAAGCCGTACAATAAAACGATCTTTTCGGTTGTCAGAGATGAGGGAGTGATCCCACAGTTGAAAAAATTGCTGGATGACGTCTGCGGCGGTATTGCCGAACCGGGTACGGGAATTTTCTTTACCGTACCGGTGGACTACGCGGACGGTCTGGTCGGTGGAGGTAATGGTTGATGGAAGCTATCAGTGACGTTCTGGATGCATCGTGTGTCTCTCTGGATATCCAGAGTAAGAAAAAACCGGATATCATTGCGGAGTTGGTCCAGCTGCTTGCGGATGCAGGCAAAATAGACAATCCGGACACGATCACCGAGCTGGTTATTCAGCGGGAGTCTCTGATGAGCACGGGAATTGGTGGTGGTATAGCCGTGCCCCACTGTCTGTCCAGGGACATCAACCACACCCTGATCGCCTTCGGACGTCACCTGAAGGGTGTCAAATTTGACGCGGTGGACAAGAAGCCGGTTCAGCTGTTTTTTCTCATGGTCGGCCCCGAAGGAGCTCAGTCGGACCATCTACGCCTGCTGAGTCGTCTCTCCCGTCTGCTTCACGACGAGACGCTGAAAACGGGCCTGTTGGAGGCTACCACGGCAGAAGAGGTGGTAGAGCTCTTTTACCGGCGCGAAAATGAGGGACGCTGACCATGGGTCGTGAATTTCGGTGGAACCTTACGCGGATAGTTCTGACGGCGGTGTATCTCTTCGGCGGGTGGCTGCTTTTTACGTGGAGTCTTGCGCCCCGGTCGCTGCTAATCGGGGGCGTCCACAGCACGGTGATCGCCCTGCTTACCTTCCGTCTTTTTATCGAAGAAGACGAAGCGGCGCGCCGGTCTCACCTGCCGCGACCACATTTTCTCCTTGCCTACCTGCTGGTCCTGGTGTTCAAGATGTACGTCTCAAGTTTTCAGGTGCTCTGGAACATCGTCCGGGGGCGTATCAACCCGGGGGTTGTCCATTTCAGGACGAAACTGCGGAGTGATATTGCCCGGGTGGCCCTGGGTAATTCAATTACCCTGACCCCCGGAACGATCACGCTTTTGATAGACGATGACCACCTGATCGTCCACTGGCTGGACGCCCGGACAACTCACTCGCGGTACGCCGCGTCTCTCATTTCTGCGCCGTTTGAGGCGCTGCTCAAGCGGGTGTGGGTGTGAGCCTATGAGCGGTCTAAAATGGGCGGTCTAAAATCGGTGGGTGGAAATGAGTGAACTGATGGCGCGGGCCCTTCTGTACATGGTCTGGTTTCTTATCGGATCGGTGGTGGTGAGTATGGTCCGGGTGTTGATCGGCCCCACCGTCGCCGACCGGATGACCGCCCTCAATATGGTGTCCGCCCAGATTCTTGGCGTCCTGGTGATTATAGCGGTTCGGGAGGGTCGAACGAGTTATCTGGATGTGGCGCTGGTCTACGATATCTTCGGATTTATCGGAATCCTGGCAATGGCACGCTATTTTTCCCGGCGCGATTCGGGGGAAGCGTAATTGGGGGGCGTAGTGGTTGTTGATGGGCCGGCGCTGCTTTTTCTCGGCCTTGGTGTCGTCTTCGGGGTGATGGGGAACCTGGGTGTCCTGATCTTCCCGGATGTATACACCCGGCTGCAGGCGTCATCTACTGCAAGCACAACCTCGGTTCTGTCTGTCTTCATTGCGACGATGATCATTTCGGGGTTTACCCCGATGACCGGTAAGATCGCCGTCATTACGGTGTTTTTCTTTATCACCAGTCCCATAGCGGCCCATATCATCGGCCGGTTTGCCTGGCAGGCGGGGGTCAACCCCTGGCGTCGCAGTTACGCCGACCGCCGTCGCTTTCAGGAGGAATCAGATGATTGAAGTGCTCTTGGTCCTCATGCTGGTTCTTGCGGTTATCGCGTTGTGGGTCCCGGATCTCCTGGTTAGCGTCATTTTGCTGTCGGTCTTCAGCTTGCTAAGCTGTCTCTTCTTCTTTGTCCTTGGTGCGCCCGATGTCGCCTTGACTGAAGCTGCCGTGGGTACCGGTATCGGTACGGTCGTTTTCATCTGGACGGTCTACAAGACTCGCGACGGCGGCGGCGGCACCGAAGGCGCAGGACGAAGCGTTGGACTTGGTTCGGGGAGCGGGAGCGGCGCGGGGAGTGGTGATGGTCAGACGGCTCGTTGAAATTGGGGCAGTCGGAATTGTCGCACTGTTTCTCTTTGCGGCGCTTGTGGGGGAGCATCCCGAAGGAACGCCTTTGAGGGATTACGTCATTGAACGGGGTGAGGAAGAGACGGGGGCCTCAAATCTGGTGACAAGCATCTATCTGGGCTACCGCGCCTTCGACACGTTGGGCGAGACGGTGGTGCTCCTGTTGGCGGTGTCAGGCGTGATTTTTCTTGTGGAGAAGAGGCCCGGGGAGACGAAAGACGCGGAGAGAAAACGGTGAGAAAGACAGACAGTCTGGATGTGGTGGTCCGTAAGCTCGCTCCCTACATGTTCCTCTTCGGCCTGTACCTGGTCAGTTACGGCGACGTATCTCCCGGCGGCGGGTTTCAGGGGGGTGTGGTCATCGCGTCGGGAGTTATTCTCCTCGCAATCGGGCGGGACGTTGATACTGCCGAACGGTTGGCCCCCCGGAACAAACTCTCCTGGCTTGAGGCGCTGACCTATACGTTCCTGCTGATTGCGGTGATCGGAATGGTTGTCGTTCGGTCCATGTTTCTGTTGAACATCCTCATCGGCCTGAAGGTCGCCGCCGGCGTCAGTCTTATTTCACTCTACCTCTTTGGTGAACGGTGATGGCCATCTCTCCGTCGTGGATGTTGATAGGTGCGATCTTCCTCATCGGTATTTGGGGCGTGATTGGGGCGGCGAATCTCATCAAGAAGATTATCGGTCTCAGCATAGCCAACAGCGCTATCATCATGCTGTTCATCTACTTCGGTGGACAGTCAGGTGAGACGGCCCCCATAGATGCCGGGAAGTTCGGCGTTCCGGTAGACCCGATCCCGCAGGCGCTCATGCTGACGGCCATCGTGGTAGGTATCTGTGTCGTTGCGATGTCACTGGTTCTGGTCTACCGGTTGTATCAGAGATACGGCACTCTTGATGCCGACGAAATCGAACGGGCGGTCTGGAACGGTGACGAATAGTATCCCTCTGCTTCTCTTTCTACCTTTTGCCGGTTCGGCAATTGCACTTGTCGGGAAACTCATTCCGACGGGCTCTCTTTCGGTTCGGCGGGAGTGGATGGTCCGGGCAGTTTTTTCGGTGGCGTCAATGCTGCCTCTGGCGGGTACGGTGGTCATTCTGATTCTGACGACACCGGATGTCTTTGCCGGTCGTGATCTCTCCCATGTGATCGGCGGCTGGGACGCTCCGGTGGCGATCTCGCTGCGCCTGGACGGCCTGGCCTGGCTCTCATCAGCCCTGGTGGCGGTCATAACCGGTATGGCCGGCCTGGCCGCCCTGCCCCGGAAAGCCGACAGTCGGAAAGCGGACGGTCGCGACGCCTATGGTCCGCGGTTTTATTTCTTTCTGATGATGCTGGTGGCGGGCATGCAGACGGTGATCCTCACGGCGGACATTTTCACGATGTTTATCGGATTTGAGATCATCTCCCTGTCGGCCTACGTTTTGATCGCCTATGACCGGACCGACAAGGCGTTACTGGCGTCTTTGAAGTACCTTATCTTGAGTTCGGTGGGGATTCTCTTTTTCCTCTTCGGGGTGTTCCTGCTGTACCGTGACTTCGGCACCCTGTCGTTGGTTCAGATGGAACGGCTGATAGCTGAGACCGGCCTCGACGGATCGCCGATTATCCACCTCGCCGTCAGTGCACTGGTCGTGGGAATCGGCGTTCGTACCGCCTTTATCCCCTTTCACACCTGGCTGCCGGAAGCGCACGCCTATGCACCTCATCCGGTCAGCGCGGTGCTTTCGGGGGTGCTGATCAAAGTGTCGTTTTTCGCCATGGTCCGGCTGGTGGGGATCTTCCGGGGCGACTACCTGATGCCCCTGATGATGTGGATCGGGGGGATAACCGCTGTCACAGCGGTTGTGTGGGCCCTTGCCCAGAGTGACGCAAAGCGGCTGCTGGCCTACCACTCCATTTCCCAGATGGGGTATGTCCTGGCGGCCTTTGGCGCACTGTCGGTGCTATCTGTGCCGGCCGCCTTCTTCCACGCCATGAGCCACGCGTTTTTTAAGAGCCTCCTCTTTCTGGTGGCGGGTTCGGCAATCCACATGACCGGCGAACGGAACCTCTTTCGTATGCAGCCCGTGGGGCGGCGGGCGCCGTTGCTGACGCTGTTTTTTCTGATCGGCGCGGCGTCTATTGCGGGAGTACCGCCGTTTAACGGGTTTGCAGGTAAACAGATGGTGGTCGCCGCCCTGGGAACGGCCTATCCGGCGGTACCGCACCACTTCGGAGCCGCCTGGGTAAAGGTACTTTTATCGGTGGCGTCGGTGGGGACGGTGGCGTCCTTTATCAAGTTGGGCCGTATTGTCATGCCCGGACCGAAAGGTGAGGGGGATACCGATGGCGGGCCGGGCTTTCTGCTGTACCTTGCTCTGACGGTTCTGGCGGCGGTGTGTCTAGTGTTGGGGCTGTATGGGCGGGAGGTAATGGTGGTTCTGACGGGTTTGTTGGGTCCTGATCCAGGGTTGGTGCCTGACGCGGCAGGAGTTCCGCGGACGCTCTTTTCCCGGCCCAAGCTTCTGGAGGCGCTCCAGACGGTGCTGCTTGGTCTGGTGGTCTATTTTCTGGTCGTGTCCCGACCGGGTAAGGCGGTATCCCATCTGCTGCAACGGCTCGCCCCGGATCTTCGGACGGTACTGGTTCTGTTTGTCCTGGGTCTTGGCCTCTTTGCCGGGGTCGCCTACCTATGATTACGCCTGTTGAGTCGCCGGCAACCATTCACCACACTCAGAGCGAAGGGCGGGGTATGCTCTACGTGTTGATCACGGCTCTGCTCTGGAGTACCACCGGTACGGTGCAGACCCTGGGACCGGCGGGTATTGATCCGCTGGTTGTGGGGCCCTTACGTATCTGTATAGGCGGAGTTCTAATATGGCTCTGGTCCCGTGCTCTGGGTCAGGGCACTCAGTCACGGTGGTCACCCACTCTGGTGCTCATTGGCGCGGTGACGGTGGCGGGATATCAGCTGGCGTTTTTCTCCGCCGTCCAGCTTACGGGGGTAGTGGTCTCTACGATTACGTCTATCGGCACGACGCCGATCTTCGCGGGTTTTCTGTCACGTCTGGTTCTGAAGGAGCGGCTGCGTCCGATCTGGTACGCAGCAACCGCCCTGTCTATTGGAGGCGTCGTGCTGCTCGCGAGTGCTGATGGTACCGCCGAGTTGAACATGGCGGGGTTGTGGTTGGCCACGCTGGCCGGGGCCTCTTACGCGGGACAGACGGTCGTCATCCGGCGGCTGGTCCGGTTTCATCCCCCCGAAATGGTTATGGCCCGGTTGTTTCTTGTTGCGTCACTACTGGTCCTTCCGCTGCTTGTCCTGCGCCCAATGGGCTGGATGTGGTCGGTTCACGGCGTCGGAACGGTTCTCTATTTGGGTGTTGTCCCAACCTCAATCGCCTATATCTTCTTTTCCAAAGGGTTGCGCAGCGTCGAAGGTGCAACGGTCAGCACAATTTCACTGGCCGAACCGGCGTCTGCAGCACTTCTGGGTGTCTTTCTCCTGGGCGAGGTTATTCCCGTCAGGGGCGTTGTCGGTATCGTGCTGATCTCGGTTTCTCTGGTGATGATTACCGTGGCCGCCGTTATTCGGGCCCGGAGTGGACTGCCACGACCCGTCCGGTGAGCCCGCCGTCCAGCATGCGCTGTATCTCTCCGTCCAGTTGATCCAGGGTAACGTCCCGGGCGACCTCCTCCAGTCGGGGTGGACGCCATTCGCCGGCCAGGCGGTTCCATATCTTCCGGCGTCGCTCAGGCGGGGTGGTGGGACTGTCGATACCGATCAGGCGCACACCCCGCAGAATAAAGGGAAAGACTGTAAGAGGCAGCTCCGGTGACTGGGCATTACCACATGCCGTTACGGTGCCGCCGGGCCGACAGGCCTTTACCGCCCGGGAGAGAATCGTCCCACCCACGGTGTCCACAACCCCGGCCCACTCTACCGACAAAAGCGGTTTGTCCCACTTGTCGGACGCCTCGGTGCGGCTGATGATGCGATCGGCCCCCAGTGATTTCAGATAGTCATGGGCATCGGTCTTACCGGTGACGGCGCAGACCCGATACCCCGCCGACGCGAGAATCGAAACGGCATAGGAGCCGACGCCACCGGTTGAACCGGTAACCAGGATCTCTCCGTCGTCGGGTGATGTTCCGGCGACGATCTCTTCTACCGACAGCGCCGCCGTAAAGCCGGCGGTACCCAGGGCCATTGCTTCGCGAGGAGAGAGGCCGTCCGGCAACGGAACGGCCCAGGAAGCGGGCACCCGTATGTACCGACCAAACCCGCCGGGGGTGTTCATTCCCAGATCACCCCCACCGACGATGACGGTATCACCACGTTGAAACTCCTCCACCGCCGACTCTTCAACTACACCGACGGCGTCAATTCCCGGCTGGTGGGGGTAATTTCTGGTAACGCCCCGGTTCCCCGACGCCGAGAGGGCATCCTTGTAGTTGAGGGACGAATGGGAAACCCGAACGATAAGGTCTGCTGCCGGCAGGTCTGCAATTCGGCGCGTTTCCACCGCCCGAGTAAAAACACCGTCATGCTCTCTCACGACAAGTGCCCGATACACTCCCTCTTTATCCGTCACTCCCTATACCCCGGTATCCAGTTTTTCGGTATCCAGAATTGAATTCAACGTTTTGCTCGGCCGCATGGCCGCTTCCACCTTTGTTGGGTCCATGTGGAAGTACCCACCCAGATCAACGGGGCTGCCCTGGGCGTCGGTAAGCTCCTGGATTATCTTCGATTCCGCCTTTGTCAGTTTATCTGCAAGTCCGGCAAAGTAGGTGTGGAGCGTGGGATTATCGGTAGTGCGCTTCTCCATCGCCCGGCTCCAGTACAAGGCCAGGTAGAAATGGCCACCGCGGTTGTCCAGCTCGTTCACCTTCCGGGAGGGCGACTTCCCGTTTTCCAACACCTGTCCCACCGCTTCATCGAGAGACTGCGCCAGAAGGCGGGCACCTTCGTTGTCAAAGGTGGTGGCCAGGTGTTCCAGCGATACCGTCAGTGCCAGATACTCACCAAGGGAGTCCCATCGCAGGTGCCCTTCCCGGATAAACTGCTGGACGTGTTTGGGGGCCGAGCCACCGGCCCCGGTCTCAAAGAGACCCCCACCGTTAATGAGGCTGACAATAGAGAGCATCTTGGCGCTGGTTCCCAGCTCCAGAATGGGAAAGAGGTCGGTCAGGTAATCCCTCAAGATGTTCCCTGTGACCGAAATGGTGTCTTTTCCCGCTCGCAGACGATCAACTGTGAACTCTGTCGCTTTGGTCGGGGCCATAATCCGGATATCCAGACCGTCGGTGTCGTGGTTTTTCAGATACGCATTGACCTTCCGGATAAGCTCGGCATCGTGGGCCCGTTCTTCGTCGAGCCAGAAGACGGCGGGTATTCCCGTTTTCCGGGCTCTGGTGACCGCCAGTTTTACCCAGTCTTGCACAGCTACGTCCTTGACCTGGCACGCCCGAAAGATATCACCTTCGGCAACGTTCTGAGACAAGAGGACCTCGCCGTTGCTGTCGACCACCTCAACCCGGCCGGCTGCAGTCATTTCAAAGGTCTTGTCGTGGGAACCGTACTCTTCGGCTTTCCGCGCCATGAGACCGACGTTGGACACATTCCCCATGGTCCGAGGGTCATATGCACCGTGGGTTTTGCAGTCGTCGATGACGGTCTGGTACACCGACGCGTAGGTACGGTCGGGTATGACGAACTTGGTGTCCTTCGCCGATCCGTCGGGCGCCCAGGTCTGACCGGACGTTCTGATAGCCGCCGGCAGGGTAGCATCGATGATAAAATCGCTGGGTACGTGAAAACTGGTGATTCCACGGTCGGAATCCACCATAGAGACCTCTGGTCCCCGGGCAAAACATGCGTCGATGTCGTCGCGTATCGTTTTCTGCTGATCTTCCGGAAGGTCCGAAATACGAGCATAAAGATCGCCCAGACCGTTGTTGGGACTCACGCCCAGATCGGCAAAGAGATCGGCGTGTTTCTCAAAGACATCCTTGAAGTAGACCGCCAGGACGTGACCGAAGATGATCGGATCAGAGATTTTCATCATCGTCGCCTTGAGATGGACCGAAAAAAGCACCCCCTCTTTGCGGGCATCTTCTATAGCCTCAGCAATGAACCGCCGGAGCGCCTCTTTTCGCAGCACCGCAGAATCAACCACCTCGTCCTTCTCCAGCGGTAAGGACGCCTTGAGTACCGTCGTCTCTCCCGAAGTGGAAATAAAACGAATGGACGCCTCCGTTTGGGCCGGTACGGTAACCGACGTTTCACTCCCGAAGTAATCACCATCGGCCATGCTGGAGACGTGGGATTTGGAATCAGGTGACCATTCCCCCATGGAATGGGGGTGTTTTCGGGCGTACTCTTTCACCGATTTGGCTGCCCGGCGGTCCGAGTTTCCTTCCCGTAGGACCGGGTTGACCGCACTGCCCATTACCCGATCGTAGGCCGCTCGCGCTTTCTTTTCCTTGTCTGTGCCGGGGTTTCCCGGGTAGTCCGGGACGGGATACCCCGATTTCTGCAGTTCCGCGATCGTTGCAAGCAGCTGAGGCAGAGATGCGCTGATATTCGGAAGCTTAACGATATTGGCCTCCGGTTTGGTAACCAGCTCGCCCAGTTCGGCCAGGTCGTCTGCGACGCGCTGTTCCGGCGGCAGAAACTCGGATACCGAAGCCAAAACACGACCGGCCAGGGAGATATCCCGCGTTTCAACGGTGACACCGGCGGCGTTGGCAAAGGTTCTGATAACTGGAAGAAGTGAATAAGTCGCCAGTGCCGGCGCCTCATCGGTAAGGGTGTAGATGATTGTCGGTTCCATACCGAGAAGTATACTAAAATAGATCGCGGCAGGAAAACAAACCGTACCCCCTGCCGCGGAGTGACAAAATCTATATGATTTTTTTCAGTGCATCTACCAGACGGTCTACCGTTTCTCTCCGGGCGTTGTAACCCATGAGGCCGACCCGCCATATCTTACCGGCCAAAGCGCCGAGGCCGCCGCCGATTTCAATGCGGTACTCGTCCAGCAGACGTCCGCGGACAGCGGCATCTTCAACCCCGTCGGGAATAACAACGGCGTTCAACATGGGCAGTCGGTACGGTTCATCCACTAACATGGTAAAACCAAGTTCGCCGAACCGGTCTATCAGGTACAGGTGAACATCCCGGTGACGGGCCCAGGCCGTTTCGAGCCCCTCGTCCAGGACCAGTTTCAGCGCCGCGTATAGAGCGTAGTTCATGTTGATCGGTGCTGTGTGGTGGTACGCCCGGGAGGACCCCTCCCAATAACTCATGAGCAGAGTCAGGTCCAGATACCAGTTGGGAACCTTGGTCTTACGCTTCTTGATGACCTCGGTGGCTCGGTCTGACATGGATATCGGTGCCAGCCCTGGCGGACAGGAGAGACACTTCTGAGTTCCACTGTAGAGCGCGTCAATTCCCCATTCGTCCACCAGGAGGGGCATACCACCGAGACTGGTGACGGCGTCGACGATATAGAGCGCGCCGTGTGCCTTGACCAGCTTGCCGATTTCCTCAACCGGATTCGCCACCCCCGTCGACGTCTCGGCATGGACGACCGCAACCAGTTTGTACTTCTTCGCCGCCAGTTGCGCTTTTACATCCGCGGGAAGAACGGGGGTTCCCCATTCAAACTCCAGAGCATCAACGTCTGCTCCAAGGCGTTCGGCGATTTCTTTCATCCTGCCGCCGAAAACCCCGTTAATCAGCACCAGAACGGAGTCACCCCGTTCAATGAGGTTTACCAGGACCGTCTCCATACCGGCGCTGCCGGTCCCCGACATGGGGAGGGTAATTGCGTTTGTCGTCTTCATCACCTCCCGCAACTGAGCCTTGATCGCGTCCATGATCTTGATAAAAAAAGGATCCAAATGGCCAAGGCTGTACTGGGAGATGGCCTTGTACACCTCCGGCGGTACCGACGACGGTCCGGGTCCCATGAGAAGGGTCTCTTGAACCTGGTCTACTAGTGATTTCATGAGAAATTCTCCTGTAATTGATGTGGTCTCTAGGAATTGTAGCACAGTGTTGCCCCGACGTCCCCGGAAAAGAAAAAAAAGGGCGCCGAAGCGCCCTTCAGGACATAACTCCGTGAGGAGTCGGAGAGTCCTTCGTAATATGGGGATCCTTATTGATGCTACAAAAGGAGGTGTGGTTGTAACCGAAAAACACCGAAAAGATCCCGGTAACTACGAACAAGAAACAAAAAAGCGGTGTTTTTCGTGCTCAAAGCCTATTTTAGTTCCCCTGTTGTGTCAATGGTGTCGGTGTGTCTTTTACACAGTTTTGTGCCAGGCTGCTTCGTCGGTCGGGGCAACAGGGGTGCATGTTACCGATGTTCGGTCTCCGTCCAGAAGATCGGCTACGCCGGTTTTCCATGCATGGTAGTGAGCCGTCTCCTTGTGGGCCGTTGTAGCAGCCTCATCGCGGTAGACTTCGTAGAGGTAGTAGACGCCGGTACGGTCTCGGTCTTTCAGTACATCAAACCGGAAGACTCCCGGCTCAGCCAGAGATCCCCGGTGGTTGGCCCTGGTTTTCTCCTCGAACTCCATTTCCTTGCCCGCTTTGACTCGGACGGTAATTATCCTGACTATCATACAACTTCCTCCCTAACCATCGGCCCGCGTGTCTGTGTTCTGTGTGGCGAATATCGTCATGATCCAGTACGATATCTTCATGGAAGATAATACACTGTCGATCGGCTGGATAGGAACGGGGATAATGGGGGCGTCCATGGCGGGCCACCTCCTGGACGGAGGGTATGACCTGCACGTCTACAACCGCACTCGTGCCAAGACGAAGACGCTGGTTGAACGGGGTGCGACCTGGCACGACACGCCCCGGGAAGTCGCTCAGGCGAGCACCCACGTTTTCACCATTGTTGGATATCCCGCCGACGTGCGGGAAGTGTACTTCGGTGCCGATGGGATTTTTGCGGGCCTGGACGGGACTAAAAATCCCCAGCGTTCTCCTCGAAGGATTCTGGTGGACATGACCACTTCAGAACCGACTTTAGCGGAAGAAATTGCCGCGGAGGCGGTAAAGTACGGAGCGACAGCCCTGGATGCGCCGGTGTCCGGGGGTGACAGCGGCGCCAAAAGCGGCGGGCTGGCAATCATGATCGGTGGAGAGGCGGAGGCGGTGAAGGAAGTACAACCACTGCTGGAACATATGGGATCCAACATCCGCCACATGGGGCCCGCCGGGGCAGGGCAGCACACAAAAATGGCGAACCAGATCCTCATTGCCACGACCATGATTGGGACGGTCGAGTCCCTGCTCTACGCCCAGGCGTCCGGGTTGGACCAGAACGCAGTTATAGACGTGATTGGCAGTGGGGCCGCGTCGTCCTGGTCGATCAACAATCTGGGCAGGCGCATCGCCGACGGGAACTTCGATCCGGGGTTTCTTATCCGACATTTCATAAAAGATATGGGAATTGCCCTGGCCGAATCACGGCGGATGAAGCTGTCCCTTCCGGGACTGGCCATGGCCCAGCAGCTCTACATCGCTGCAACCGCCAAAGGGTGGGATAATCTGGGGACCCATGCGCTCTATCGGGTGTTGGCCGAGATGAACGGCAAAAGTTGACCGCACACTCTGACCGTTCGTCTATACGTCGAAAATCTTGCCGGGATTCAGTATCAGATTGGGGTCCATGGCGCGCTTGATACTCCGGAGTACCTGCAGGTACTCGGGAGACACAAAACGATCCATGTACTCTTTGCGTTTGTGGCCGATGCCGTGTTCGCCGCTGAGCCTGCCGCCCAGATCGGCGGTCAATCGGTAGAGGTCTTCAAGCATACGCGGGCGCCTTTCGTTCCATTCCGCCATGGACCAGCTTGGGTTTTTTACGATTCTCGTATGGATATTGCCGTCCCCGGCGTGCCCGTAAGCCGGGACGAAGACCCCGTATTCTTTTGCAATCGTCTCCATGCCGGATATAAGACGGGGAATTTCCGCCGGTGGAACGACCAGGTCTTCGTTCGTCTGGTGCGGGGAAATCTGAGCATAGGCTTCGGCGATACTGCGGCGGATTTTCCACACCCGTTCGCTGTTGGTGTTGTTGTCGGCCACGAAGATTTCAATTGCCCCGTGGTCTTCACAGAGTGCGCCGACCGCTTCGTACTGCCGGGTTACCTCGCCGGGATCCGCACCATCAACGGTGATGATGAGAACCGCAGCCGCTCCGTCGGAACCGGGGGTGTCACCGAGTGTTTCGTTGAGATACCGACAGCTTCGGCGAAAACTCTCCCCATCGATAAACTCCACCGCCGTCGGGACGATGCCCGCCCGGGCCATCATCTGCGGCACCAGACCGATCGCCTCCCCTAGAGATGCAAAAAAACAGAGCAGATCAACCGACTCCCGCGGTTCCGGCGTCAGCCGCAGCCAGATGCGCGTAAAAACACCAAGGGTACCTTCACTCCCCACCATGAGCTGTACCATGTTGTACCCGGTAACATCCTTGACGAGCTTCCCCCCAAACTGAACGATCTCACCGGTGGGCATCACCACCTCCAGCCCCAGAACGTACCGCCCGGTGACCCCGTATTTCACCGCCTTACCACCGCCGGCGTTCTCGGCAACATTCCCGCCGATAGAGCACGTCTCCAGACTCATAGGATAACCCGCGTAGAACAACCCCGTCCCCCGGAGCTCCTCGTTGATCTCAGCGGTGATTACCCCGGGTTCTACCTCGACCATCATATTCGCCAGGTCGATATCCACAATCCGGTTCTGCCGGTCCGACAGAAGGACAATACCACCGTAGATCGGAACAGCGCCCCCGGACAGACCGCTCCCGGCGCCCCGGGGCGTCACCGGAATGAGCTCGCGGTTTGCCAACCTCATGATCGCAGAAATTTCCCCCGCCGTCCGGGGCGCCACCACAACCTCCGGCCGGTGGGCGTAGTGGGGATCAGGAACCTCATCGTGACCGTACCGCTCCAGGTAGTCCTGGCCCGTGTGGACGTAGCGGTCCCCCACAATAGACCGAAGCTCGTTCACTATCCCGGGGGTAACTGAGTGGTACACAGGCCGGTTCGCGACCCCGTCGTCGCCGTTTCGTATCACGATTGCAGCTGCAGCAGTCCCTTGCGAATGTCTTCCCAATCGGAAGGACCCACCTGTTTCAGCACCATTCGCTGTGCCTTTTTCCAGAGGGGTACACAGGACTGGACAGTTTCATCACCCTCTTCAGACAAAAAGTACTTCCGGTACCGCCGGTCCTGCCCCGGTTCAACCGTGATCAACCCCCGTTTCAAAAGAAGCTCCGTGTTCCGCGACACCGTACTGGGATCAGACCCAAGCGTCTCGGCAATATCTCCGGCACTACTCCCCGGCGCAATTGCCAGAGAAACAAGAAGTGCAAACTGAGGCGAAGATATCCCCACGTCGCGGAAGGCCTCCTCAAAAATCCGCCCGACAATTCGGTTTGCCCGACTGATATTGGATGCGACGCACTGCGAACGTATAGCCTGAAAATCCTTGGGCGTGTAACGTTCTCGTCCGATATTATCGATTATATTTTGCGCCATCTTCGGTACCTCTTGAAAAAACCTCATTTACGCTGAAAAAATACGGTAGTCTGAGACTTTGCCGATCCCTGCCGGTCTCTTCCGGCCC
>JBAYPC010000014.1:0-15667 GCA_041677905.1 Alkalispirochaeta sp.
CAGACCATCTGCTCCAAGAAGTGCAAGGGTAACTGTTGAAAGAATGACCGCATAGAAAAGCCGTATTTTACCCACACCACCCTCACTTCAGACTATAACTTCGTTCAAAATAACTATTATGGACGAAGCTCACTAATATGAAAATATCCGATCAGAGATCTTTTAACGGAATCGGATCGGGTACGGCATTTTCACCTTCCAGAGCGGAAAGCTCTTTCAAGAGATTTTTGGCCTTGCTTGAAAGGTGTTTGGGGACGATCACCTGGAGTTTGATGTAGAGATCACCGCGACGGCTCCCGTTCATCATGGGTATACCCTCGTTCCTGAGACGCAGGATCTTCCCATGCTGTGCGCCCGAAGGTATTTTGACCTTTACCCGTTTTCCGTCAAGGGTAGGAACCTGAATGTCCGTTCCCAGCGCCGCCTGAGAAAAACTGATGGGAACGGCACAGTAGATGTCGTTACCCTGTCGCTCGAAGTGCTTGTGAGGGAGTACATGGACAATGACGTGCAGATCCCCGGGCTCACCACCACCCCGAGCTGCGTCGCCTTGCCGGGGAATGGTGATCCGCTGCCCCGGGGCTATACCGGCTGGAATAGTGACCTTTACCCGCTGCCGTTTCTTGATGACTCCGCTGCCGCCACAGCTGGTGCACGGCTGTTCCACGACGGTTCCGTCGCCGCCGCAGGTGGGACAAACTGATGCGACCGAAAAGAACCCGCTGCTCCGGCGTACTTGCCCTTCTCCGCCACAGGTAGGACACGTCTTCCTGCCGCTCCCTGTGGCCGCTCCAGTCCCGCTGCAGCTTTCACACGCCGTCTCCCGTTCATAGGCAATTTCCACCTTTGTCCCAAAGGCGGCGTCGGTAAAGGCGATTTCCAGATCGTACCGAAGGTCGGATCCCCGGGGCGGGCCACCCCGACCGCGGGACGAACGCCCTCGGGTACCCGCAGCACCGCCAAAAAACGAGTCGAATATACCGGAAAAACCACCGCCGAAGATGTCGTCGAAATCACGGAACGACGAGGACGAAAAGCCCTGGCCACCGCCCATACCTTCCAGTCCGGCAAAGCCGAGCTGGTCATAGGTCCGCCGTTTTTCGGCGTTTGCAAGAACTTCATACGCCTCGGTCGCCTCTTTGAACCGGTCTTCCGCCCCTTTATCACCGGGATTACGGTCGGGGTGGTTCGCGACGGCTATCTTGCGGTACGCCTTCTTTATGTCGTCGACAGAGGCGTCCCGGGCTACTCCAAGTACTTCGTAATAATCGCGTTTTGCCAAAGCTCAACCGTTCCGGTCCATCAGGATTTTTCGTCGTCATCGACGACTTCGTAGTCTACATCTTCAACGTTATCATCAGATGTCGTGGATCCGCCGGAAGTATCATCCTGCGCTCCATCGTCAGGACCTGCTCCGGCAGACGCTTCGCCGGCGGCCTGTTCTTGCTGGGTCTTGTAGACTTCTTCGGCCAGTTTGTACGACGCCTGTTTCAACGTTTCGGTCTTGGCCTTTATCGCCTCGACATCGTCTCCGTCAATGACGCCCCGCAGCTCTTCAATTGCCGCATCGATCTGTTTGCGATCGTCGTCTGTGATCTTCTCACCGTAGTCCTTCATGCTTTTTTCGGTTGCATAGATGAGACTGTCCGCTTCGTTGCGTGCCTCAATCTTTTCCTTGAGCTGTTTGTCCTGCTCCGCATTGACTTCGGCATCCTTGACCATTCGTTCGATTTCATCTTCCGAAAGCCCGCTGGACGATTCGATCCGGATCTTCTGCTCCTTGTTGGTGGCCGTGTCCTTAGCCGATACGTGCAGAATACCGTTGGCATCGATGTCAAAGGTGACCTCGATTTGAGGCACACCCCGGGGAGCAGGAGGAATTCCCACCAGGTCAAACCGGCCGAGGGTCCGGTTCTGGTTGGCCATCTCCCGTTCACCCTGAAGGACGTGAATTGATACAGCCGTCTGATTGTCCCCGGCGGTCGAAAAGATCTGACTCTTTTTAGTAGGAATGGTCGTGTTCCGCTCGATCAACTTGGTAAAGACGCCGCCCAAGGTCTCGATACCGAGTGAGAGGGGCGTCACGTCCAGAAGGATCATGTCCTTGACATCACCGGCGAGAATACCGCCCTGAATGGCGGCG
Organism: Alkalispirochaeta sp.; assembly: GCA_041677905.1. Taxonomy (GTDB): domain Bacteria; phylum Spirochaetota; class Spirochaetia; order DSM-27196; family Alkalispirochaetaceae; genus Alkalispirochaeta. The sequence goes on from JBAYPC010000014.1 coordinate 2,144, forward strand.
CCCATGGCGACTACTTCATCGGGGTTTACCCCTTTGTGAGGATCCCGCTTGAAGATATCCTTGACGATGCGCTGTACCGCCGGAATCCTGGTGGCACCACCGACCAGAATTACCTCATCGATCTCTTCAGCCTTGATGCCGGCGTCCTTGATCGCCTGCAGGCACGGTCCTTTGGTCCGTTCCACCAGGTCGGCAGTCATCTTCTCAAATGCCGCCCGGTTGATGGTGTACTGCAGGTGCTTGGGACCACTGGAATCTGCTGTGATAAAAGGCAGGTTGATATCTGTGCTCTGAGTAGAAGACAGTTCCTTCTTCGCCTTTTCCGCCGCTTCCTTGAGGCGCTGCAGGGCCATCCGGTCCTTGCTCAGATCGATTCCCTGTTCGTTCTTGAACTGCTCAACGAGCCAGTCAATGATCTTCTGGTCGAAATCGTCACCACCAAGGTGGGTGTCACCGTTAGTGCTCTTCACCTCGAAGACACCGTCGCCCAGTTCCAGAATGGAAATATCGAAAGTACCGCCACCAAGGTCGTATACGGCGATGCGTTCATCTTTTTTGTCGTCCCCGAATCCGTAGGCCAGTGCAGCAGCGGTCGGTTCGTTGACGATACGCTTTACGTCCAACCCGGCGATACGACCGGCGTCTTTTGTGGCCTGCCGAAGCGAGTCATTGAAGGAAGCCGGTACGGTAATAACCGCGGCGGTCACCTTGTCACCGAGATAGTCCTCGGCGGTTTCTTTCATCTTTTGCAGAATCGCCGCAGAAATTTCGGGGGGAGAGTGCTGTTTACCAAAGATATCGACACGCAGCCCGTTGTTGCTATCCTTGGTCACCTTGTAGGGGACCATACCGATCTCCCCGGTAACCTCACTGTACCGACGCCCGACAAAGCGCTTTATCGAGGAAATTGTGTTTTCCGGATTGGTGACCATCTGGTTTTTCGCCGGCTGGCCAACCAGCCGTTCTATGTTGTCACCCTTTTTCACAAAGGCGACTACAGACGGGGTCGTACGCTGTCCTTCCGCATTCTGAAGAACAATTGACTCTCCGCCTTCAATGACCGCTACGCACGAGTTGGTTGTTCCCAAGTCGATTCCGATTATCTTACCCATACGTTGTTACTCCTCGTATTTTATTCTTTATTGCCGACGGGCATGGACACTTTTACTTTTGCGGGTCGCAGAACTCGTTCATGAAGCATGTACCCTTTCCGGTAGTCCTCAAGAACGATCGATTCACTGTGGTCTTCCCGCGGTTCCGTCGTTACCGCTTCATGTTTCTGCGGATCAAAAACTTCACCGTCCGAGCCAAAGCGCTTGAGCCCCCATTTCCGTTCCAGCATTCCGATCAGCTGATTCTCTATGAGTACGATCCCGTCGTGAAACGAATCGAAATCACGAGACTCTTCCGCCGAACGAATCGCACGTTCAAAATCATCAATGATTGAAGTTATGTCAAGAAGAATTTGCTGATTGGAGAACTGGACAGTATTCTCCCTGTCACGGATCATCCGTTTGCGAAAGTTCTCCATGTCCGCCTGTTTGCGGAGATACTCGTTTTTGAGTTCTGCATTTTCCGCTTCCAGAGTTTCTATCTGTGCCTTCAGTTTTTCCATCACATCTGAGCCGTCCGCCTCACCATCCGGTGACGTGTCACCCGGCGAGGTCCGCTCTCCTGTAGGTTCATTTTGTTCCGGTGTATTTTCTTCATCTACGGTATCTTCCGCACTGCCAACGGACGAACCGGCGGCTGTGGTCTCTGCATCAGCTTCGACCATGCCCGCTTTCTCGTGTTCCGACATTTGCTTCCTCTATGTTGTCTGTTCTGTTGATTGCTAAGAAAATACAAACACCCGACGAATCAGTCAACTCTTATGGCCCGTTGCAGCGAAAAGAAATGCAAAGACGCCAAAAAGCGAGTCGGATGTCGTTTTTCCGAGGACGGCGCTATTTTTTTCCGGTTAATTCCAGAATAAGTTCCACCTCACGTTTGCTGACTTTTGTCGCTCGGGCAATTTCATCGACTTTCCAGCCCTGGTGTGCCAGCTTCTGTACGGTCTCCCGCGCGGTCAGCGACGGAGCGCCACCATCAACGGGACTCTTCCGTGTTTCCTCTCGCAGTAACGACCCCAGAAGTTTAACCTGCTCACCTGCATCCCGCCGGATCTCTTCAAGTCTCGTTTCGGTCCTGGCCAGCCACTCCCGTGCCGTTTGAAGTTCCTGCATCCGGGATTCGACATCGGCCATCGTCTGTTCCAGTTTTCCGAGCTGCTCTACCGCCTGATCGGTTTCTTTTTTGGCGACCGCCACTTTCTTGAGCTGCCGGGCAAGGGCCTCTACCGACGCGGGCATCGCCTCTATCCTTCCGGTCACCTCTTCCATGCGCGCCTCTATGTCTGCCAGACCCTGACGACTGCTCTCCAGCCCGTCTACGGTCTGGTCAATGAGGACCCGCCGTTTTTCCAGCCTGTCAAAGCGAGTTTCCACTTCAGTTTCCAATTCATCAAGACTCTTCAGGCGGGCGGTGATTTCCTGCAGCTGTTCGTCGCTGTTTCCGACCTGGACGATTTTCTGTTCTACCGACTGGGCAAGTCCGATGAGCCGCTTGTAGTCCTCTTCGAGGAGATCGATTCGCCGCTTATCCGCCGAAAAACGGGCCATTTTCTCATTTGCATCGACCGACATCTTCCGAATTTTGGAAAACTGCCCCTCTATATCCCGGACTTCACCACGAAGCCCTTCCACACGGGCGATTTCGTTCTTCAGTTCTTCAATACTGCCGACGAGTGCTTCTTTCAGAGTGTCCGCCCGTTCAAATATCTTGGTCTGTTCGATAAATGTCCGCTGCCGCTTGTCGATTTCGTTCAGCGTCGTCTCGAGAGTACGGGCTTCTTCTTCGAGTTTACCCAACAGCCGCTCCCGCATAGCCTGAAACTGGCCGCGCGTATCATCTACCAGCTCCCGTAACTGAACGGACCGCTCATCCAGCTGCTCCGTGACGGTTGTTTCGTGGTCCTCGATACTCTGTCTGAGCGCCTTGTACCGGTTCTGAAACTCATCCATCGCATCTTCCGAGAGAGATTCCATCCGGTGGTCCAGTTTCTCTACCAGTCCACTGAGTTCGGACAGTTCCGTCCGTATCCGGTTTCGCTCATCCTTGCTCTCTTCTATCAGTTCGTTCCGTTCCTCGCCGTATTCCCGCTTCAGCTCCTGCAGATTTTCGGAGAGGTGGACTTTTGCATCGGCAAGTTGGTTGTTCACATCGGCAGTTCCCGACCGCAACTGGTTCAGAACTTCAGTCTGCCACACGGCAATGTCGCTCCGGGAGGACTCAATCATGCCCTCCAGCTCACCGGTTCCGTTCCGCACGGAAGTGCGTATGGACCTGACCTGCTCTTCAACCTCGGCCTCGAAGTTTTTGAGATCTTCCCGGGCCCGCTCGTCTGCCTGGGAGAACTCTTTCCGGAAGGTCTGAAAGGACCGCTCTTTCATCGCCTCCAGTTCTTCCCGGACTGAAGCGTCAAAACTGGTGATGTGCTCGTCAAGCCCGTCCAGTTGAACCTGGATTCCACTGCGAAAGGAGTCTATCTGCTGATCCGATTTGTTCAACTGACCGTTGATCTGTTCCTGGAACAGCTGCAGGCGGTTGCGCATTTCTTCGTTGTAGTTCTCTTCCAGGGCCGCCCGTTCGGCGTCGTTTTCCTGGCGCATTGCCGTTAAGCGGTCTTCCGCGTCCTGTCGCCACTGGTCGATTCGTCCTTCCATGGCGTCGGAACGGGAGCGAAGATCGGCAAAGAACTCGTCCTCGAAGACTTTCAGCTTTTCGCTGACATTTTCGTAGGCCCGTTCCTTCAACTCGTTGAGGCCGCTCTCCAGTTCACCCATGGCGGTCCTCAGGGCGGTCATCGCCTCAGCCGCTTCACCCCGGTCCTGTTCGCGGAGTTCCCGAAGTTCCTCACCAAAGGCCAGGAAATCACCGCGGACGCGTTCACTGATGCGGTCCATGGTACTCCGGAGCTGTTCTTCCAGTTGATCTACGTCGCTGTTAACGGCCTCGATCTTGGTAAAGCGGTAGTTAAGGCCCTTTTCATAGTCTGAAAGGCGCTGTTCCAGATCCGATAGAAGGCGTGTTTCAATTTCCTGAGCCGCTCCGTCGATCTTGCCGGAGAGGCGTATCGCCATCTCGCCGATACTCTCTTCAGCGGCGGTCACCGTCTGACCGAGTTCCTGTCCGAGCCGGTCGATCCGCTCACGGTCGGTGTTGTACCGTTGAGAGAGTTCGGCCAGGGCTTCGGTCAGCCGTGTCTGTTCGGCGGTAATTTCTTCAGCGGCCTGCCGGGCCTGCGATTCTACCCGCTGCCTGATGTCTTCCATACGCCGGTCGGACGTTTGATCCAGTGCCTCCAACCGTTCGTTGAGGGCCTTGATCGTCCCGTCGATACGTTCGGTTGACGACTCCACATCGGAGGAGAGGCTCTGGATGGTATCGCTGATCGAGGATATCTCCTCGGAGAGGTGTGAACGTGTCTCTTCCACCCGCACGCCGATGTCCCGGGTCATACCGGTAAGGTGTTCTTCCAAATGCCGGCCCAGGTCGTTACGGGCGGTGGAACTCTGTTCGTCGATGTAGATCCGAAGGGCCGTCAGCGCCTCGGTTTCCAGGTTCCGACCCTGCTCCCCAAGGTCGTCCAACCGTTCCCGGGCGTCTGCTACGGACCGGTCCAGAGAATCCTGCAGACTGTGGACCACCTCTTCGCTGTCCGACTGGAACTGCCGGCCTTGTTCCTGGGCGTGTTCTATAAACTCCTGGAGCTGCCGGCGTTGGTCTTCCATTTCCCGGAGCGTTTCCCGACCGACAGTTTCTACCGATTCTCGGGCTTCGGCGGTGAGGGACTCGTACAGCTGTTCCAGTTCATCCCGGGAGCGGGTGATGTGCTCTTCCGTCTCTCCCTGGAGGCGAACAACTTCCTCCTGAAACTCCTGTACCCGGGTGCCGGCGCCGTCCACCCGGCCGGAGAGAGCCGTAACCCGTTCTTCACTGGAGGCAAAAAAGCGTTCTTCCAGTTGGCCCAGCCGTTCTTCGTTCTGTTTTTCAAAACCCGACACGATCCCCGGCAAGGCGCGCTCCAGTTCAGATATCTTTTCCTGGGTGGCCTTTATCCGTTTGCCCACTTTGTCGACGTATTCACTTTCGTCCCGGACGCGGCCGATGTTCTCTTCGGTCCGGCGGGTCATTTCCACAAGCTGGCCAAGAACGTTTTCGTACTGGGTCAGTCGGGAGCCTATCTCTTCAAGACTGCCGGTCCGGGAATTGAGGTCGTCTTCAATGGTGTTGATCCGCTTCAGGACCTCTTTTGCCGCTTTCTGGTGAACATCCACCTCGATGCCGATGTCCTTGAGCATGGTGACCTTTTCGGCCACGATCTCGTCCATCTCGCCCTGAACGCGCTCCACAAAACGTTTAACCTTGTCCAGGGACCGGTTGTTCCGGTCTGTCTGACGGTACACGGCAAGAATGATCACCACGACCAACAGGATGACGATATCGGCGATGGTAAATCCCATAATTTCTTCTCCCAGTTTCCAGTTACTCGGTTGACAAGTAGTATAGCACTTTTGTTGGAGCTGTGAATCATGTTTACGGTTTGTCTGTGGCGACAAGCCGGCGTTCAAGCCAGTCCCGGAGTTGGGAAAACCGCCGGAAGGTGAAATCGGCGGGGTCATCGGCGGGTTTGCGGTGGGTAATATGGGCGGCCAGCAGTCCGCACGCCCGGGCACCGGCCACATCGTAGCGGTAACTGTTCCCCACGTAGAGGATTTGTTCCGGCGGCAACGCAAGTTCTTTTATAAGACGATTGAAAGGTTCCGGATTCGGTTTGAGATAGCCCGTCTCTTCTGCCGAAAAGGCGACGTCCCAGAGTCCGTCCAGGTTGAGGAGCCGCAGCTTTCGTTCCACCGGAAAATCCGACAGGGCGGCGGTGCGGATACCGCGGTCACGAAGGTGCTCTACCAGCTCTCGAGCGCCGGGATAGAGGCGAACGTTTGTCAGGGTGGACTCCCATTTGTCGTAAATAACGTGATCGATTTTTTTTGCGATTTCAGTCGGGTCCTGGTTCAACCGCTCGGCGGTCAGTTGGGCGGTCCGTTCGTAGATGTCGGTAACGGGACGCTCACGACGGATCTGTTTGCGAGCATCACCGTAGGCGCGAAAGAGCTTGACGTGACGCAAGACGACCGGCAGCGACGCTATGTACATGCGGATATTTGGATAAAGCGTGCCGTCTATGTCGAATGCTACTGCGTGTATTGGTTCGTCCCTGCTCATAACCGTCCTTTTCTCGCTACCGGGTATCGACGACGATTGTAACGGAACCGCGCGCGACCGACGAGCCCCCTGCAGTGGAAGCGGGTGCAGGTTCAAATCGCCAGGACTGAACGGCGGCACGGAGGAGGGCGTCGAGTTCAGGGACCGGGGTGGGCTGCTGCAGTTGGGCGGACCGGACGACTCCGTCGCTACCAACCTGAAAGGTCACCACCACCAGGTACTCCGGGGGGAACCCCGGGGGCAGTTGTACGTGTGAAAGGTCCGGGGATGATCCTTTCACCAGCTGCCGCCGCCCCACTCCGTCACCGACGGTGACGCCCGCTATCCCGGGGCCGGCGGTACCGTCTGAGGTGGCCGGGCCCGAACCTGGAGTTGGGTCGGGTGTTGTCCCGGGAGTCGCCCCGGGGTTGGTCCGGATCACGTTGTTATCGGAGGACTCGATTCCGGCGATCATACGGCTAAGGGCGTCCTGATATGTGGTAAAGCCGGGGCTCGTGTTGGTCGCTGTACTTTGGGGAGTCGTCGTGGGGTCTGCGGTGGGATCTGCGGCAGGGTCTGTCGCGGAAGCGGAGGTGCGGTCGGACAGTCTCTGCTGCCGAGTCTCCCACTCCTTGAGCGCCTCAAGGTAGTCTTCCTGGGTCTTCTGTATCTCTTCCACCTGGGCGGCCACCCATTCTGAGGACGCTGTGGTAGTCGCCGGACGGGGACGGGAGAAGGACCGTTCCGGGGGAGGTGGCGGTGGCGGAGGAGGTTGCGGCGGTGCTGGTGGAGAAGGTGACGGTGCCGGCGGCTGTGCTGTCGGCGCCTGCGGCTGCGGCTGCGGCTGCGGCTGCGGCTGCGGCGGGGCCGGCCGAGGGGGCTCCTGAGGAGCTGGTCGCGGCGACGGTTGTGACCGTGACGGCGGTTGTGAACGGGGTGTCTCTATTACCGCCGACGGCTGCGCCGGTCGCGCCGGAGGGACGACGATTTCTTCCTGGGGCGGCTCAACCGGCTTGGTCGGCTCAACCGGCTTGGTCGGTTCGACCGGCTTGGTCGGCTCAACCGGCTTGGTCGGCCCGACCGGCTCCGGTTCAACTATGGAAGGAGATGGATCAAACGATACGTACAGGGGCGCCTGAAAATCGGGGACCTGTGCCCCTTCCAGTCGCGGGAAGAGAAGAAAGAGGAGCAGATGAGCCAGCGCTGCCGTCGCCGATGCCGTCAGAAGGCGCCGTCGGTCCGTACCGATGAATGCTGCCAGGCCGGGAAGCGGATGTTTCAGCGTACTTCCTCCAGTGGTATCTGTTCGGCCACCAGGTTTGCACCCCGAAACCCGTTGCGCCGCAGGATATCCAGGACTCTGACCATCGTCCCGTACTCCAGCCGTGTATCGGCTTCTATGGAAATCGATCGATCTTCGTATTCGCCCCGACGTTCTTCCAACAGATCGGAAAATTCACGAAACGTCAGGGATACATCCCCCAGGATAATCTCCTCCTCAGAAACGACGGTCAGCACCAGACCGGAGGTCACCGTCTCCTGAACAGAAGAGGCGTTGGGCAGATCGAGATTCAGTCCCGTTCGGGTGATCAGAGTGCTGGAAAGCATAAAGAAGATCACCAGTTGAAATACGACGTCGATCATCGGGACGAGATCGACATTGACCATTGGCCGCATACGCCTGTGAAACTGCATGACCTATTCCTTTTTGAGGTAGAGCACCAGTTCGTTCACCCGGTTTTCCAACCGGATGATAGAGTGGTTTACCCGGCTGACCAGGTAATTGTAAAAGGCGATTGCCGGGACGGAGACGATAATACCGGCAGCAGTGGTCAATAGCGCTTCAGAAATTCCTTTGGCAAGGATGGTGGGGTCCCCCGTACCGACTCCGGTCTGGCCAAGAACACCAAAAGCCTGGATGTTTCCGGTTACCGTACCCAACAGCCCCAACAGGGGTGTGACGTGGGCGATAGTACCAAGAGTTGAAAGGAACCGTTCCATCTGAGGAATTTCCATGTTTGCCGCATCACTTACGGCCATTTTAATCACTTCCCGTGAATAGGCCCGGTGTTCAATTCCTACCTTCATAAGATTGGTGATAGGACTGGGCATGGCCTCGCAAACCGCCAGGGCTTCGTCGAAATTCCCTTTCGCCAGGGTCGTCTCGAGTCGACGCATGATCGCTTCTTCGTCACCCCTGGTCTTTTTGAAAAAGAGCATTCGTTCGATGATAATAGCCACTGCAACTACCGACAGAGCGATGATGATCACAAAAATCACCCCGCCGCGCTGTATCAAATCCAACATTTTACGGTTCTCCTATTTTGCATCAGATGAATTGCGTCAGAAACTGACCCGTACGGCCGCACCCAGCTGGAAGCCGGCGGAGATAAACGGATCGTCGCCGTCAGGGGCGACTCCGCGCAGAGACCGTCCACCGTCCAGCCCCGGCGCGAGAATATCAAGTGCATAAAGTCTGAACTCCACGTCCCGAAACATCTCGTATCGCGCGTTCAAGTCGACCACCGGCAGCACCCCCGCACCCGGAGCGATGGGCATTTCGACCCGGGCCGTTCCCGTCAGATCGGATATCTCAGCGGTGAGGGTCGACGCCACTCGATGGTGGGCACTTCCCGGCAAACGATCTTCCCACGAAGAAGACCACGAACCATCGAGACGCAGCCGTTCGGTCAACGCTACCTCGGCGCCGATAGTGCTTTCCAGGGAAGCAAACGCGGCGACTCGGTAGGGATAGGACGACGTTCCGTCGTCGAAGTTTTCCGGTATCAGTCGATCGGTGTGATAGGTTCGTCCTGCCTCACCACGTACATCGAGAAGGCCGGGTATCACCGTTACGCCGAGCGTCCCGTCAAGGTGAAACGCTTCATCCGCAGGAAGACGTTTTTGTCCCAGAGTCGTACCTGGATTCCAGTCTGCACCGGGGTAGTCTTTCCAGTGGGATGTGGGATCGTTCTCTACTACCCGGTATCCGCCGGAAAGGTCCAGAGTCCATCTGTCATGCCCGCGATATGACAGATATCCCTCGGCGGGAAAGTAAATCCCGTCGTCCAACCGGAAGAGCGTTGCCCCTCGAGCGCCAAGCGTAAGACCGTCCAGGGGTACCACCTCAAGCCCAAGGTGGGCGCTAAACACAGACGCGTCGGAGAGATGCATATCCGACGGAAAGGCGCCGTCATACCGGCCGCCCAGCTCCACCCGAAATCGAGGCCATTCCAGGGTGCCCGTCAGTTCAGGCTGCACCCGACGGTACGTGTTCTGGACGTACTCGATATCGGGGTCCCCCGTCGAGAGCACTCGCTGCTGTTCCTCAAAAGCAACCGAACCTTCAAGACCTATCCGCGTTTCCGGGCTGTAGGTACCCCGGAGGGTTCCGGTAAACGCTCTGCTGTCCTGAGAGTAGTAGGGAGAGTGCTGCTGCAGTCCAAATCGGCGATCTGCATAGCCGCCGTCCAGTTCCACGGTAAACGGCCCGTCGCCGCCAAAACGGATCCACCCGTCCAGTTCGTTTTCCTGGACAAAAAACCCCGTTCCCGGTTTTTCCAGATTGAAACCGTCGGCCCCCTGGTGGTCGTAACCGATTCGAAACTGAGTGCCGTCGCCAAGGCGGTAGACGTTGATACTGCCCAGTATGCTGTTGACGCTGCCGCCTCCTAAGGTGGCGTTAAAAAAGATCTGGTCCTGTTCGGCGATCATCCCTGCAGGAGTCACTGCATCCCGAGGTATGTCCGGTAGAGGCACCTCTGAGACGGGCAGTTCCGACGGCGGGACATCCACGGCAAAGATGTCGTCTTCGATCGGTATTTCCGGCAGTTCCGGCAGGTGTCGGACTGCTGCCTGAACGGGCGATACTGAAGCCGCTGCCCGTTCGGGGGCAATTTCGGCAAGCTCCGACCCCTGAGTATACACCGTGGCGGGTATCGCCAGGAGAACGACAGTTATCACCATCAGTGTTTTTGTACGTATTGGCCGTCTCATTGGACACCTCCGAGGAAACGCTCAACCTGATCAGCCCAGATCGTGTCGGGGAACTGGGACTGCAGCTGCCGAGCCGCGTCCTCAACGGTCCGGCGGTCTCCCTCTTCATGGGCGAGTTCGGCAAGTCGAAAGAGGCTCTGTGCCCGCAATTCGTCGGAGGCACCATCGGTCGAAGCGGCATCGATATAGCTTTCAATGGCACGCCGGGTTTCGCCGCGGCGCTGGTAGTACTCAGCCAGGAGGATATTCGCCCGAGCAGCCGATTCTCCCTTGAATCGCCCCGCCCGCTCCAGTTCCGGGATAATTCTGGTCCGCTGAAAGCTGAGACTGATCTGCTCACGAATCGCGATCTGTCCCAAATCAAGGACAAGTTCGAACCACCGGTCGCTGCCGGGGGGAGGTCCATCACCGACATCGGGGTCTAGTTCGGTCCAGAGAGCCGCCTCCCGGTCGGTAAGACCCGCCTGGGCGAGCCGGAGGGCCTGCCGCTGCCGTTCCGCCACAGCCACATCCGGTGCATCAGGATACGCGGCAACGTAGCGGTCGTAGAGTTCCAGGGCCTCTCTGGTCCGGTTCCGGTCGGCGTGGATTCCGGCACTCTGGAAAAGTGCTCGCGGTGTAAACGGACTGCGGGGGTACTCTATGATCAAAGGCTCCCACCACAGAAGGGCCCGCTCAGACTCTCCGAGTTCCATTGAACTCTGACCGCCCCAGTACATGGCCCGGTCATACGAGGGACCCGAGGGGTAGCGGTTTCGGTATTCCCTGAAACGGTCCCTGGCCTGGTCGTACCGAGAACTTGTAAACAGAATCTGTCCCGCTTCAAGAAGCGCCTCACTGCCGTAGGGGGTGTCCGGGAAGCGCCCGGATATCTCATCGTACTCCATTATCGCTTCTTCATCCCGACCGAGTGAAGCGAGGACCGATGCATATCGGCTCCAGTACATCGGTCGGTCCGCGTTGTCTGCCTCATCGACGATTTTCCGATACACTCGTAGTGCATCGACGTCGTCCCCGGTGGCAAGCCAGGACGATGCCAGGAGTTCACGGATATAAACAGATTGTTGCGCCGTAGGATCGTTACCCAAAAGCGGCAGAAGTACCTCTACTGCTTCGGCCGGCCGATTTTGCTGGTATCGCGTCCAGGCGTACAAATAGGAGCCGTCGATGTACACATCTGCCGGTAGAGCGTCACGGACCGCTGCAATTCGTCGTCCGGCTTCGGCCACTTTTCCGGTTCGATAGAGACTCCACGCGATATGGTACGACAGCAGTGGTTCATACTCGTTGTCGGTCACCGCATCAAAAGACGCGAGGGCATCTTCGTATCGTCGGTCCTGGAAGTAACTGAGTCCTTTGAGGTAGGCGACTTCATTTTTCTGCCGTCCGTCGAGAGTCGCCTGGTCCAGTCTGGTAATCTCCTGGAGTGCTGCGGGAAACTGCTCTGCCGATACCAGCGCCCGGATCAGTTCTACCCTGCTTTCAGTATCTTCGGGGCGGGCGGACAGGTAGGAGCGGTACGCCCGGACCGCCGCACCTGGATTGTCCTGTTTCAGATGGACTCGTCCGAGAAGGCGGACCAACCCGGGCACGTCTCGGGCAAAGGCCTGTGTTTCCGGCTGCTGCAGTATCCGGGCGAGATCGTCGTAATTTCCCGCCCGATAGGCAGCCTGACCCCACGCGTACAGCGTCGGTCCCTCCTGAAGGTACGTCGGATAGGACGAAATCATCGTTACTGCGTCTTCCGGTCGGTTGGTCTTCAACAGAAGTCGGGTAGCCGCCAGGTACCGCGCCGCACCGTCGTCGGCACGGACGTTTTGATCGGCAAGGGAGGTCGTCAGTATGTCCAGCGCCTCCTCGGTCCGGCCCTGGGCTTCCACCGAACGGGCCAGCAACAGTGCTACTGACCCGGGAATTCCCCGTTGGCTTCGAATGTCCCATAGCCGGGAGAGATAGAATTCGGCCAGTTCAAACCGCCCCGTTGCCACCGCATCTGATCCAAGGGCAAGCCAGAACGAACTGAGTCGCTCGGGCTCGCTGGAAAGACGGCGTTCGGCCGCGCGAAATACCGAGTCCATCTCTTCGCGGTCATTTCTCCGTACGGCGATTCGGTACAGTTGCTGGTACGCCCACTGGGCGCTCTCGGTAGAGAAGGCGGTGAGTTTCTGATAGAGATCGACCGCTTCATCCAGTTTACCTACGGCAAAAGCCGCGTCGGCGGCAAGACGGACTATCTGCTCCCCGTATACCGAATCCAGTTCGGCGTTCCCTTCGGCGTGGTACAGGGTCAGGACTCGGTCGTACATCTCTGTTCGGTCAAGAAGTGTCAGCAGGGTGGCCAGGGCAAACCCCCGTTCGGGCCCCGCCAGATCGGGAAGTGCTTCTTCCAGGTCCGATCCGGCTTCTGCGGTTTCACCTCCTTCCATGTGGCTGATACCACGGTAGAGTAAGGCCCGGGCGGTCTGGGGGCCGTTACTGTCGATATACCGGGTGAAATCTGTAACCGCTTCCGCATACCTGGTGAGTTGAAATCGGGTCAGACCGATCCAGAGCCGGATTTCCTGTCCCAGGGCGCCGCTTCCCCGAGCCCGGACGGACGCCCGCTGCAGTATCTCCAGGGCCCGTTCCCGATCTCCCAGATAGAAATGGCTTTGCCCAATTCTCAGTTGTGCTCGCGTTGCATATGTCGATCCAGGATACTGATCGAGTAATGACTGAAACTGTTCGAGAGCAAGGGTGTATGCTCCGGCGTCAAACCGGCGTTGTGCCTCGTCAAAGAGTTCCCTGTCTGCGGCAGCGGCCACTTGGGCCGCAAGGAGTAGTGCCAAGACTACCCCTATGGTCTTCCGATACATACAACGGAGTTTATCTCAGGGATGATCCAGATACAATCGGCCCATGGACTGAAAACGGGGTGGCTCAAAACGGGGGTTCCCCCGGACCCGTACGAGGTGGATATAGTCCTTTCCGTACCGTTTCTCCAGAGAGGAGAGGCTGGTCTCTACGTTTCGTTCCATGACGGAAACCTGAAATCGGCCGGATTCATCGAACCAGGGAAAGAGAACTACTACATGGGTATGTTGCCGAAGAACGGGGTCGGACCCAAACAGGCGGTTGACGCTGCCCAGATAAAACGTTCCCGGTTCATTGCGGGCCAACCAGTAGAGCACCGCAGATAGAGACTCAACGCGATACCCTACGTCTTCGACATACCGGGCAAAGGGG